>NZ_JBWKMK010000050.1:0-85445 GCF_056431365.1 Acinetobacter seohaensis | reverse complement strand
AGATTCATGCACGTGTAGCAGTCCTCAACAGATTTACGGAATTAGGTCGACCAGTTACCCAAGTTACGCCTTAAATTTGGCTCAATTAGGGGCGCTTTGCATTTCAAATCTTTGTGCAACAAAGCCCAGTCGCACCTACAAAAATGATGATGCCACGTTTGGTCATCGCCAAATCTTTGAGAATAGGTGGCAGTTTCAAGTCATCCATGGTCGGGATTTTGGTTTCAATCCGACGCAGTACCATGCCCGGCTCATCACGTTGTTGGAATGCGCTGACACGGAAACGTGCTGTTTTTTCACGGTTGGTAATCGCAAAGTTACATTCACGGGTTTCGGCAAATTCCTTGCGCTGTTTTTCACTCATAATTGAGTTAAGCAGCTGACCGACAATTTCACCTGTAAGTTTACTTTTGGCTACAGGCACAATTTGTCCATGAATTTTCATGGAAGGTTCAACATCGGCTGTAATAAACAAGTCTGATGCTTGTTGCTGAATCATTAAATTCAGTAAATCATTAAAGTCCATCGCGTATCTCGAATTTTAAACTTATAAGAATGATTCAGGCTGTTTTGCAACCGTACGAGCCGTTTGTGGGCTAATCACACCGCGCGATACCAAGTTTTTCAAACTCTGGTCAAGGGTGGTCATACCGTAGTTGGCACCAGTCTGAATTGCCGAGTACATTTGAGCTACTTTGTTTTCACGAATCAGGTTACGCACTGCAGGAATACCAATCATGATTTCATGCGCAGCTACACGACCACCACCATTTTTCTTGAGCAGGGATTGTGAAATGACGGCTTGTAAAGATTCAGACAACATGGCACGTACCATGTCTTTTTCTTCGGCAGGGAATACGTCAATCACACGGTCAATGGTTTTTGCTGCAGAGGTGGTGTGTAGCGTACCAAATACCAAGTGACCCGTTTCAGCAGCAGTCAGTGCCAAACGAATGGTTTCTAAGTCACGCATCTCACCCACTAGAATAATGTCAGGGTCTTCACGCAGTGCCGAACGTAATGCTTCGTTAAAGCCATGCGTATCACGGTGTACTTCTCGTTGGTTAACCAAACATTTTTTAGATTGGTGTACAAATTCGATTGGGTCTTCGACGGTCAGAATATGGTCGTAGCGATTGTCATTAATAAAGTCAATCATCGCGGCAAGTGTGGTTGATTTACCTGAACCCGTTGGGCCTGTCACCAATACCAAACCACGTGGATATTCACAAATATCTTTAAAGATTTGTCCCATGCCTAAATCTTCAAGGGTCAAAACTTTAGAAGGAATGGTACGGAATACTGCACCTGCACCACGGTTTTGGTTAAATGCGTTCACACGGAAACGAGCCACGCCTGGGACTTCAAAAGAAAAGTCCGTTTCTAGATTTTCTTCATAATCACGACGTTGTTTATCATTCATAATGTCGTACACTAATTTGTGTACTTCTTTATGTTCTAATGCTGGTAAGTTAATTCGACGAACTTCACCATCCACACGAATCAGTGGTGGCATGCCCGCAGATAAGTGTAAATCCGAAGCGCCGTTTTTAGCGGAGAACGCCAATAATTCTGTAATATCCATGAAAGTCCCCGAGATCAATTAAATCTTAATTATTTTGATAGAATAATACGGCTTTCCATCAGCTTAACCAACTGTTAGTTGCTGGACAAGGTAAAAAAAGATGAATGAAATGAGAAATGCATCAATGAATAATCTGCAGCTTATGCGCACTCAGGTTTTGCAACAAATTCAACAGGCATGCCAGTTGGCACAGCGCGAGCCAAATACGGTGCAATTGTTGGCAGTGTCTAAGACTCATCCGAGTGAAGCCTTGCGTGAAATGTATGCGACAGGGCAGCGCGCTTTTGGCGAAAATTATTTGCAAGAAGCTTTGGATAAAATGCAGGCCCTGAGTGATTTAGAAATTGAATGGCACTTTATTGGGCATGTGCAGCGCAATAAAACCAAACATTTGGCAGAAAAATTTGCATGGGTGCATGGGGTAGATCGTTTGATTATTGCCGAGCGTTTATCGAATCAGCGCGATGCTCAACAAGTGCCCCTGAATATTTGTTTACAAGTAAATATTGATGCGCAAGACACGAAGGATGGTTGTCAGCCGAGCGAAGTTGCAGAATTAGTCCGACAGATCAGCCAATTACCGCATTTAAAACTACGCGGTTTGATGGTGATTCCTGCACCTGATCATCCTCAAGCTTTTCAAGATGCCAAACAATTGTTTGATGCAGTGAAAGCACAACATGCACAACCTGAAGATTGGGATACTTTGAGTATGGGGATGTCGGGCGATTTAAATGCCGCAATTGCAGCAGGTTCAACTATGGTACGGATTGGTACAGCATTGTTTGGCGCACGTGACTATTCCAAGGCTTAATTGCTAGATGAACAAAGAATCTGCCAAGATTTTGCAAACATTATCTTGTACGTTTTGGCTGACATGAAATGCGGAATTTTGCGGCTAGTGCTGAAGGTTGGATTTTCTTAATATGAACTTATCGGGAAACAGGGAGTTTCCTAAATAAGAAGAATAAGAAATAGAACAACACGGAAGTGCTTGGTACGACAGGAGTTATACCAAAAACTGAATCTAGAAAGCCTCGACAGGATGTCGAGGCTTTTTTAGTTATGTATGCTGTAAAGCTGTCAAAGTTTTGGCTTGTGTAGATTATTTTTAATAACCTTCACTATTTTTAGAAAGCGCCACTCCCGTCCAGTAAATAGGTGAAGTAGACATTCAAGATTTATTTTCTATCCAGATTCGAATACGGGCAATCAGTAAAAATAGCAAAAAACAGAACTGAAAGAAGCCTGTGAAAATGATGGTCCAACCGCTATTTCCAGGTGTTTTTCTTGCATCCAACTCAATGACTAAAGTGCAGACGGTGAGAATGATTTCAAAAATTAAAACCGCTTTAAAAACCCAAGGTTTAGGGAAACGTATTAACCATGTGAGAAAAATAATACTTAAACTGGGCAATACAGCAAAGAGAATAATCGTTTTTATATCCATAAAATTAAGTACTTAAAGTGTGGGTGATTTTAAAATAAATTCAATACAACTTCATGGAAGCCTAAAATCTGAAATCTCACAGTCATTTCAATAATTCTTCAATCGACAAATAATCTTCAGATTTTAGGCAGTATTGGCTTTAACCCACCACATTGACTTCACTTGCCCCTGCACCCACTGGTTTGACTTGAATTTGCACAGGAATTCGTTCGTGCATTTCCTGAATATGCGAAATCAGCACCACTTTACGTCCCTGACTTTGCAGATGGTCTAAGGCATTCATCACCATGTGCAAGGAAGTCGGGTCGAGAGTGCCAAAGCCTTCATCAATAAATAGCGATTCCAGTTTCATTGAGCCAGATGCCATATTGGCAATTGCCAGTGCCAAAGCTAAAGAAACCAAAAAGGTTTCGCCACCCGATAAAGACAGAACAGGGCGAATTTCACTGTTCATATCTAAATCAATAATCGCCAACCCCAAACTGTCAGGAATACGATGCAACTGATAACGCGAACTCAGTGGCAGCAATTGCTGATTGGCGTATTCCACCAAAATATCCAAGTGATGTTCTTGAGCAATTTTCTTAAATTTCGTACCTTCTTTATGCCCAATTAAATCGTAAATACGTCCCCAGCGGTATTCTTCAGCTTTGATACTTTCAATTTGAGTTTGATAGGTAGCAAAAATCCCTTGATTGGTGCTATTCAGGCGTAGCTGTGCCTCAATCTCATTATAGTTTTGCTGTTGTTTGGCTTTCTCTGTTTGCAGCGCTGCCAGTTGCGTGGTGACCTCGTCAAAACTCAGTTGTGGCTGTTGCTTTAAGTGTTTTTGATATTGCTCTTCCAATGTTTGCCAAGCCGTTTTAGCACTCTCCAAACTGTTTTGTTGTTGCTGCAGCATGTTGCGTATTTGCTGATGTTCGGCATAAGAAATCTGTAAACATTTATCAATGATGCTGGCTTGAAAATGCGTGTGTGTCGCTTGCCACGTTGCAATGTGTTGCTGACATTCAGTGTGTTGCTGCATGCGCTGTTGAATTCTACTATCCAAACCATGTTTTTGCAGTTGTAAGTCTTTTAACACCTGTTCTGCTTGATTAAGTACAGTTCGTTGTGTGCTAAGTGCAAGATTGAGTTGCTGTTGTTGCTGATCTAAAGCCTGCTGCCATTCTTGATAGGTCTGATATTCACATCCCGCATGAGTTCTTGTAAGCTGCTTAATTTGATCACGCAGCTCACTTCCTGCAGTTTTAATCTGCTGCAGTTGTAGGGTTTTCTCTGCATGTTGCTGTTGTAAAAATAGCAACTTTTCTTGCACTTGCTGCTGTTGTTGAGTCAGTTGTTCAATCGTTTTGCTCAGTTGAACTTGCTGCTGCTGCAAGTGATGACGTTGCTCTAACTGTTGTAAGGCATTTTGATAGTATTCAATCGGTTGATTGAGCCAAGCGTGTCTTTGTTCTGCATCTAAAAGCGACAAAATAGGCTGTAAACGCTGAGCGAGGTCTTGGCGTTGTTGAATAGCATATTTGAGTTGTTCTGCCTGCTGTGCAGCATTGCGCCATTGTTTCAGGGTATCGTTTGCTTGTTGAATACTCTGCTGCAAGTGTTGAGTGGATTGATGTGTTGTTGCCCAATGTTGCTGTACGTGTTCAATTTGCTTTGCAACAGGCAGCGCTGCATCCAAATCTAAAGATAAGGATGTTGCAAGCTGTTGCACCAATGTCTGTTGTTGTTCAAGTTGCTGTTGCAGTTCAAGACTGCGTTGTTGTTGTTGATGATAAGTTGCATCGTATTGACTGCGAGCACGCTCCAATTGTTGTAGCTGTTTTTGCGCATGCTCAAATTCAGTTTTGGCCTGCTGCAATTGCTGATCCTGCAATTGGTTTAAAGCGTCACTGAGTAAATTTTCATGCTGAATAAACGGATGTTCATGGCTGCCGCAGACCATACAGGCTTCATTCGGTTTTAATTGGGCACGTAAATCCTGCACACTTTGATGCTGCAATAAACGCTGCTGTTCAAAAATCTGCTGTAATTGTTGCAAGGCTTGTTCAGTAATTTGCACTTGCTGCTGTTGGGTTTGAATTTGAGTCTGTGTCTGCTGTTGCAGACTTAAAGTTTCTTGCTGACGCTGTTGTAACTGCTCAAATAGGGTGGTCTGTTGTTGCCATTGTTCAAGTGCCTGTTGCAAGCGCTCTAAAACATGCACACTCTTTAAAGCATGTTGTAATTGCTGTTGCTCTGCCGTGAGTTGCTGCTCAAGTTGTTCAGGATGTTGATATTGTTTTTCCCAAACCAACAGTTGTTGCTGTGTATGTTGTTGTTGCTCAATTAAAGTATCTAATGCAGATTGGAACAGCGTAGGGTTTTGCTGACGTAGCTGCTGTTCAAGCTGCAAATAATCTTGCAGACGTTGCAACGTAAGGGCTAAATTATCATCAAAATTTGCCCATGCCGCAGTCTGTTTGAATTGCTGTTGTAAATGTTGCTGTTGTTGTTGCTCGGTTGCAAGTTGAGTCGTCAGTTGCTTCAAATTATTTTGCACAGGCTGAATTTGCTGCTCTGCAAATAATTTTTGTGCAGCATCCAAAGCGGTATATTGTTGAAGTTTGCTAGAAATTTCATGTTGTAACTGTGCCGCAATTTCAAGTTGTGGTTTCAATTGTTCAACATGCTGCTGCCATGCCTGAAGGTCTTTTTCCGCTTGCTGTTGCTGACTAATCGCTTGCTGTTGTGCGTATTCCGCTTGTTGCAAGTTTGGTTCAAATTTCAAAAGCTGCTGATTCAGATTTTTTAGCTCGGTATCTGCTTGCTGACGCAAGACAAATTGCTCGCGGATGGTTTGAAATTCATCTAAATGTTTGAGCAATTGTTTTTGAGAGGCGAGTTTAAGATCGGCATCGACTTGAACATCATATATTTCTTTTTTAGCTTGGGTGCTGGCATAGAGTTCATGGCAATCTTTGTGCCATTTCACATCATTTTCATACAGTTTTTCGGTTTGGGTCAGCAAAGCTAATTGTTGACTTAGGTCATGTTGTTGGGTTTCTAAGTCTTTTAGTGTTTCATCGCTGAGGAGCACCACATGCCCCATGACATTTTCAAGATCTGTTCGCTTTTGTTTAATTTCACTAAATTTAACGGCTGCACGTTTACTGACTTCGGTAAAAATTTGCGAATTGGTTAAATATTCAAGTAAATCTGCCCGTTCATGGTCTTTGGCTTTTAAAAATGCCCCAACTTCCGATTGTGCCAATAATACTGCGCGTGTGAATTGCTCAAAACTAAGACCAATCAGTTGTTCTACAATCGGCGTAGCTTCAGAAATTTTTTGATTTAAAATCCGTTGTTCATCTAAGCAGGTGATGGCACGTCCAACTTTTAAGTTCCCATCCACTTTATTGTGCGCACGGCGAATTTGCCAACGTGCCGAATAGCGTTTTTGATCAAGCGCGATAAATTCAAGTTCTGCAAAGCCAGAAGTCGTACCACGACGTAAAATATGTTTAGAATCTTTTAAGGAAATTTCTTTGCCTGCGGTATCGGTCAGGCTGCCTGTTGCACCTTTCAAACGTGGAATTTCGTCATAAAGTGCCAAACACATGGCATCCAGCAAAGTCGATTTGCCTGCACCAGTTTTGCCCGTAATTGCAATTAAACCTGCCTGTGCCAGTGGCTCATCTTCAAAATTGATGACATGCGTGCCTGCCAAAGATGCCAAATTATTTAAACTTAAACGTAAAATTTTCATGGCAAATCCTTAAGCTTTATTCTGATCAAGTTCTTGTTGGGCTTCGGCCAAAAGCTGTAAAAAATCTTGGCTCACTTCTGGGTCAGGTTGATAGCCCATTTTTTCCCATAAATCTAAAAATAATTTTTCAGGCGTAGGCGGCTCTAAATCAATTTTTGATTGTTGCACGTTCGAGTTTTCACAGTTTTGAAAGCGTCGTGCAATGCGCAGTAAACGATAGCGGTTGGCAGGCAGTGCTTGTTCAATTTGTTGGCGTAAATCAATGGGTGGCGGGGCATCGCTGATATATTCAATTTCTAAAAAATGCCGTGCGCAAACTTCTGCAATTTCATCTTTTGGCAATTTATTCAGTTCGGTGATTAATTCAGAAAGTTCACAGCGAATCCGAAGCAGCTCTACCGTACGTGGAATAAGCAAGCTTTCATATTGGAAACGCTGTGCATCTGCCTGTAATGGATCAATCCTAACTTCAAGGACTTGGTGTTTATAATTCAGCTCGCTAAATGATAAAGGGATGGGTGAGCCGCTATAGCGAATGTGTGGCTGTCCGACCTGTTGCGGTTTGTGTAAGTGTCCGAGTGCGACATAGTCAATCACCTCATCAAACAGCGCAGTCGATAAGGCTTCTTCATTCCCCACTACAATTGGGCGTTCTGAGTCGGAAGTTTCGCCACCTTGCATGTGTGCATGTGACATTAAAATCAGGGCTTGATCGGGTTGTTTACGGGCTTTGGCTTCTGCAATCAGTTGTTGATGTAAGTAAGCAACCGCAGATTGATTGTCACTGCTATGTTCATTTAAACCTGTAATTTCTGCACTGCGTAAATAGGGCAGGGTCAGACACCATGCCACAATATTTTGCGCAGCGTCATAAATAGGCACTAGGAGTTTATCTAAATCTAATTTTTGCTCGGCTGTTTTACCAATCACGCCCACAGCTTTGGCGTTGAAGCGGTCTAAAAAGGGTTCAACTTGCTCAATGCGATACCCAGAGTCATGATTGCCTGCAATCATTAAGGTTTGCATGTGTGGAGCAAGCACATGCGCATCGGTAAGGAATTGATAGAGTTGTTTCTGAGCGCTCGAAGCAGGATTGACCACATCAAAAATATCGCCTGCTATGAGCAGGGCATTCGGCTGTTTGCTTTTAATTTGAGTTAAGAGCCAATTTAAAAATTCAGTATGTTCATATTCACGTTCATGGTGATGGAAAAATTGCCCCAAATGCCAATCAGACGTATGTAAAAAATGAACAGCCATGCGTGTTCCAATCTTGATGTTGAATTATGGGATAACTTAACATAACTGAGCGCAACACTGCGGCAAAAAACCAGTTTTCTGCTTTTAAAGCGACAATTTAGGTCGCAGAGATTTTAAAGAGAAGGGAAAGTAAAATCTGTCGTGATCTGTATAGAAAAATATAGAGAGTTAAAATACTGATGTTAGAAAGGCTAAAAAAAGACCTTAAAAAATAAAGACCGACGATTCGAGTGATGATGAAATCGTCGGTCAAAGAAAAACTTGCGATACAGTAAAGCTTTGGCTGCTGTTCAAAGCATGACTGTATGCGATTTATTGCTTTAGTCAGGTCACTGAAAATATTGTGGATGCCATACACATTAACGGTTGTTGTGACCTTGTAGCCTATATAACGTCAGGCTTTTGTATTCGGTTGACAATTTCATGAAAAAAAAATCAATTTTTTTTATACTAGGCTGAATCTTTTGTCTGAGTCATCTTTATGGTATCGCTAAGCCGTTATTTTATCTGGTTTTTCTTGTATTGCTTTGTGATGACCTGTATTTGTGGCGTATTGGCTGCATTATTACCTGCGGGTGTAGGCGGGATTTTAACTGCGGTGCCTTATTTGGTTGCCATGATTTTAGTGCTGTATAAGTTTTTAAAACAACAACGCCGTGCGCCGAATGACAAGGAACGCAAGACATTTACTTTAGGATTTAGCCTGATTTTTTGGGGCTATAACTTGGCGTTTTTATTATTAGGTTTGGCGATATTTTCTCGCCAAAACCCAAGCATTTGGCAAGATTTTTTACAGTATTTGCAACAGCCACAATTTATGAGTGTGGTGGTGATCATGTTCTTGTTGATCGCAATTCCATTGTATCTGCTGACCTATTGGTTTTATGGTAAACAGGCACAGCGTATGGCAGTTAAAATGTTTGGCTGATAAAAGAAGTTGTTAATATCTGATTTTCTTCAAATATACATGATCAGTTATGTGATGATGATTTGCTTAGACTTGAACATTCAGTCTAAATCACGTATAGCTAAAACTATATTTTTCATCATGCTGAGATTGGAAGATGCATAAACCTTTGGTACTGGTAACAGGGGCAAGTGGTTTTATTGGTTCACAATTGTTGCCGTTTTTATTGCAACAGGATTATCGGGTGGTGGGGCTAACCCGACAGCCCAATCGAGTATCCAAACATCCACAATTACGCTGGATTCAGCAGTTAGATGAACTCGACACCGACCAAATTGATTATGTGATTAATTTGGCGGGAGAAAGTATTGGGCAGGGCAGATGGACAGCAGCACGCAAACAAAAATTGCTTGATAGTCGAGTTCAGACCACACTGCACTTATATCAATATCTTGAAAAGCGCCGTATTTTCCCCAAGTGTATTATTTCAGGCTCGGCAGTGGGGTATTACGGAATTGACCCGCAGGAACAATGGTCAGCAGTATGTACCGAACACAGTGCAGCACAAGATATTTTTATGTCGCAGTTGTGCCAGCAAT
This sequence comes from Acinetobacter seohaensis, assembly GCF_056431365.1. Taxonomy (NCBI): domain Bacteria; kingdom Pseudomonadati; phylum Pseudomonadota; class Gammaproteobacteria; order Moraxellales; family Moraxellaceae; genus Acinetobacter; species Acinetobacter seohaensis. Next base: position 75,893 of record NZ_JBWKMK010000050.1, on the reverse strand, counting down.
GGGAACAGGCTGCGTTAAGCTTCAGCCAGCAAAATACTAAAATTATGCGCTTGGGCGTGGTGTTTGGGCGCGGTGGTGGCATTTTACCGCAAATGTTATTATCAATTCGTTTAAATGCCGTCGGGCGGATTGGGCATGGACGGCAGCCTGTTGCATGGGTGCATATACAAGATGTTTTACAGGCCATTCACTGGTTAATGACGCAACCTGTAGACGCCAAAATTTTGAATGTGGTTGCACCTGAAAAAACCAGTCAGCAAGACTTTGCCGAAACCGCAGCTCGGCTTTTAAAACGTCGTCCATTTTTGGTGTTACCTGCTTTTGTCTTGCGTTGGTTATTGGGCGAGCAATCGCAATTGGTGCTGAATGGGCAATATGTTAAACCACAAGCGTTAGAACAAGCAGGCTATTGCTTTCAATATCCAAAACTTGAACAGGCGCTAGCGGCTTGTCTGGGTGCATCATCCTCTACTTAAACAGAGGATGCTGCTGAGTGTTATGCACAGATTGAGGTGGGCTGTAACTGCTTTGGATCATAAGCGGCAGGATCAACAATCGTTTCTTGCCCAAGCATGAGCTGTCTTAATAACTGCGCTGAAGCAGTGCCCATACATAAGCCATTACGGAAGTGTCCGAAATTCATCCATACATTATTTAGGCTTGGCACTTTGCCGATATACGGCACACCTGTAGGCGAGCCTGGACGTAAACCAGCCCATTGTTTCACAATGGGGAACTGTGCCAATTCAGGCACCATTTCAAAACAAGCCGTTAAAATATCTTGTTGGGTTTGCGGGTTTGGTGTGGTGTCAAAACCAACGTGACGCATACTGGAACCGCATAGCACATGCCCATCTTGACGTGGAATCAAGTACATCACCTTGTTCATGCACATGCTTGGCAACCATTGTGCAGGGGTTTTAAATAACACAATTTGCCCTTGTACAGGCTGTACAGGAATCTCTAAACCCAGTTGTGCCGCCCACTGCTGTGACCATGCACCTGTCGCAAGCACGATATGATCTGCACGATGCAAGCGACCATCGGCAGATTGAATGGCTTGAATACGATCTTCAGTGATCTGAAATTGCTGAATTGGGCAGTGTTCAAAAAATCGCACGCGCGGATGTTGTTTCAAATATTGCGTGAGCGATTGTAATAAACGCGGATTGCGCACATTGGCAAGTTGTGAGAAATACAGGGCTTGTTTAAATTTGGGATGGATATGCGGGTTAATTTGTTCGAGTTGTTCCCGATTCAGATATTCAGCTTGCTGCATCGGTTCATGATGACGTTCGGCATAATTTAAACCAATCTCAAAATCATCTTCATCAAAAATCAACATGCCTGTTTCATGGATTTCAAAATCAATGCCTGTAATAGGTTTGAGTTTTTCATTCCATGCTTGGTACTGCGGTTTGGCAAATTGGGCTAAGTCATTGACCGCTTGAGGATAACGCCACGGATACATGGGAGAAAGAATTCCACCACCTGCCCATGATGCCGCTTGTGCTGCTTGTTGTTGATCAAAAATACTGATAGAGCAGCCCTGCTCTACCAGTTCGAGTGCAGACAACAAACCGCTGATGCCTGCACCAATGATTGCGATGTGCATGAAAGTCGCCTGTTTATGCCATATCTTTAAGTTTGAGTGCTGCTTCTTCGGCAAAATATGTCCAAATACCATCTGCACCTGCACGGCGGCAACTCATTAGCGATTCAATAATCACACTGTCCGACAACCAGCCATTTTGAATCGCGGCAGCAAGCATGGCGTATTCACCACTCACTTGATAGACAAAGGTTGGCACACCAAAGTTATCTTTCACTTCACGTACAATGTCTAAATAAGGCATGCCTGGTTTTACAATCACCATGTCTGCACCTTCTTGAATATCCAGTGCAATTTCATGCAAGGCTTCGGCACGGTTGCCAATATCCATTTGATAATTGTATTTGTTGCCGCCTTTTAGGTTGCTGGCAGAACCGACTGCATCACGGAAAGGACCGTAAAAGCTAGAGGCATATTTGGCTGAATAAGCCATGATAGAGGTATAGATATGCCCGTTGCTTTCCAACGCCTGACGAATCGCACCAATACGGCCATCCATCATGTCACTTGGCGCAACCACATCTGCACCCGCTTCGGCATGGCTTAAAGCCTGTTTAATTAGACATTCAACCGTTTCATCATTCAGGACATAGCCTGTGTCATCAATAATGCCATCTTGACCATGAGTGGTGTACGGGTCGAGTGCGCCATCGGTAATAAGTACCATCTCTGGCAATTCTTTTTTCAGCAGGCGTAGTGTGTTTTGCACCAAGCCATCTTCACGCCATGCTGCTTCTGCGGTCAGGCTTTTGTCTTCTTGTGGTGTGACTGGAAATAATGCCAGTTTAGACACGCCCAACTGCATTAAACGCTCGGCTTTTTTGAGTAATAAGTCTGCCGATAAACGCTGAATATTCGGCATGCTTGGAATATCTTGGGTTTGATTTTGTCCCGGTAAAACAAATACAGGATAAATCAAGTGATCTGTGGTTAAGTGAGTTTCGCGAACCATGGCGCGTAATTGATCATTTTTACGGATACGACGCATACGAGTGGCAGGAAATGCAGGGCGATTGAACGTATAGGTCATAAAAATCTCACTGATCAGTATTAAACTAGACGACTATTGTAGCCCCTTAAATTTCATTTGGGCATACATTGGCTGTTTTTATTGTTGGTAAATTGAGTTGTTTGGACTTTTGGGCACGTTATGAGTAATGCAGAGAAAAATTGGACTGGGAATATACATTTAGGCGCGAAAGTCGATATTGATGTCGTGCTAAGACAATTGGTCAATGCATTTAATGGATCGCCATTTTTTCAACACAATGGCATGAGCATGCGTGTGGTAGATGGTCAAATTGAAGCCTATATTGAGATGCAACCGTATATGGTGGGCAACGTGGCTTTCCAAATTTTACATGGTGGTGTTGCTGCAACCATTTTGGACAGTGTGGGCGGTATTGTGGCAATGGGGGAGTTATATAAAAGAACTGAACCTGACGATTTGCCCGATACCATTAAAAAAGTCACCCGTTTGGCTACCATAGATATGCGAGTGGATTATTTAGCACCGGGACGCGGCAAGTATTTTATTGCCCGTGCGGAAACTTTGCGTTTAGGGCGTAAAGGCTGCACCATGCGTATGACGATGGTCAATGATGAAGATAAACCAATTGCAACGGCAATTGCGTCTTATGCCTATTAAAATCTAAGGTAGGGCGCGAACAATTGTGTTTTGCATAATTGGATGACTGTTTATTTTTGATTAGTTTATTGTTTTAAACATATAAGGAGTTGAGTGATCATCTCCTTTTTTTGTGTGCATGAAGAGTTTTTTGAATTGTGACAGTTTGTAGCGATTTAAGTTTTCTTTAAGTTTAGATTTCTATCTTGAGCATTGAGTTATTTTCTATCCAATGTGATGCACATGATCAAATTTAATTTTGATGCTCAATCATCCAGTCAAACGCATTTTCTGGATGCGAATTTTCATCAGAAAAAAAATAAAAAACAATTCAACGGGTATGCATCTGTAGCGCAGCCGTATAAACCACAAACGAACCCAAAACAGTTGAACCTAGAACAGCCACATTTAGATGTATTACACAGCTATGCCTCGGTGATTCAAGCACACACAACAGCACAACATTTAAATGTGACAACTGTGACCCAAGATGCTAGCGAACAACGCTTGGCATTAGAGCATTTTATTCGAGATAAATACCAAAAAGTCCATCAGGCATCCATAAATACTTTTTCAGATACCTTGTTTGCAGGCTATGTAAACCACGACATGCAAGTGGTGATTGGCATGCAACCATTGGGCGCAAACCAAGCCTTTTTGGAACAGTATTTAGGTGCACCCATTGAAACCATTTTAACCCAATTGAGCCAAGTGCCTGTAACGCGCGCGCAGATTGTTGAAATTGGCAACTTGGCAGCGCAAGACATGAGCAAAGCCAAATTGATGGTGGCTTTTTTGGTCTTTCACTTATCGCAGAACAATGTGTCGTGGGCAGTTTGCACAGGAACAGCAGCAGTGCGCTATGTGTTACAGCAAATGGGTTTGCATTTTCAGGTACTAGAAAAAGCCAACCCCGAAGCCTTGGGCGATGCACAGCATCAATGGGGCAGTTATTACCAACAGAAGCCTTATGTACTGGCGATTGACGTTGCAGCAGCGTTGGCGGTCACGCAACAGCAATATTGTTTTTATGCCTAAGGCCATGCAGAAAGGCGGAAATTGAAAGATGAATGAGTTATTTGAAAACCTGAATCACTATGCCCAAACAGACCCTGAGCGTGAAGCAATTGTGACGGCACAAACCACACTGAGTTATGCCACATTACAGCAACGGGTTGAGTTGCTCAGTGCAGAATTGGCAACTTATCAAGTACAGCGTTTGGCGTTGTGGGGTGTAAACCAGGCCGATTGGATTGTGGTCGATTTAGCCGCACGTAAAGCTGCAATGACAGTCATTCCTGTGCCATTATTTTTTACTGCTGCACAAGTGCAACATTTACTGCAAGACAGCCAAGCGGAGTTGCTGTGTATTTTGACGGATACTGCACAAAGCGATACTCCGTCCAATGTTAACTCGGCTATTGGAAATACTGCTATTCCAGAAGCTTTGTTGGAGATGATTGATGCAGTTCAGGCACAGGTTTTGCCACCATCAGATTTATATCAAGGGCAGTTGTTTCGTCTAAGCGTTGAAACAGCACAACCGCATTTATCCCCAAATTCTGCTGAGCAGCCTACAAAAATTACTTATACCTCGGGCAGTACGGGTACTCCCAAAGGTGTGTGTTTGGCAGAAGCCACCATTAATTCAATTACGTACTCTTTAAGTCAGGCATTGCAAAGCAGCCAGCTTGGGCGGCATTTGTGTCTAATTCCATTTGCAACATTGCTTGAAAATATCGCAGGCGTGTATGTGCCTTTTCACATGGGACGTGCAGTGGTGGTGGGTGAAGTCAGCCAGTTCGGTTTGCTGTCCAACCATGAGTTTGATGTTTCACGCTTTGTCGATGCCGTGCAGCAATATCGCATTGAAAGCGTGATTTTATTGCCGCAAATGCTCAAAGCGATTGTGGAATATATCCATCAACACGGCGATTTGGGCTTGCGCACTTTGAAGTTTATTGCCGTGGGTGGTGGCAAGGTGTCTGCAGATTTACTCAAGCAGTGTCAGCAATTCAATTTACCTGTTTATGAAGGTTATGGTCTGTCTGAATGTGCATCGGTCGTGAGTTTAAACCTGCCTGAAGCTCGCAGAATTGGCAGTGTTGGCCGCGTATTGCCGCATGTTCAAGTCGAAATTGCTGCCAATCAAGAAGTGGTGGTCAAGGGCAATGCCATGTTGGGATATATGCATGAACTTGGGCGTGAGCAGGATGCGGTATCAGCCGATATTCACACAGGCGATGCAGGTTATTTTGATGAAGATGGCTATTTATATATCACGGGGCGTATCAAGCAAATTATTGTCAGCAGTTTTGGGCGCAATATTTCACCAGAATGGGTTGAATCGAACAGTTTGAGTGAGCCTGAAATTCAACAGATTGCCGTGTTTGGTGAAGCGCAGCCGTCATTATCTGCAGTGATTTATGCCGAGGAACATCGTTCAGATGCGCAATTGGCAGCCGCGATTTATCGTGCCAATACCCGTATGCCTGATTATGCCCAAATTAAACACTGGTGCCGTGCTGAACAACCTTTTTCTTTAAATAATCAGATGTTAACCGATAACGGAAAATTGCGTAGAGCAGTCATTCAGCAACAGTATCAGACAGCTTTGGCACATCCTACAACGTATTAAATGGCTGATCTTGGAGATGTTTCACAGATAGACATACCTGTCAGTCATCAATAGAGATAGAGAGAAATCACATGAATATTGCACAACAGCAATTCAAACATTCCCCACAACAAATTAAAGATCGTTTGGTGGAACACGGTTGGGTTTTACTTAGAAATGAACATTATGATGTGAATGCGTTTAGTGGGCTGATGAGCAATATTTGCCAAAAGCTGACCTATGACCCTGCACGTGAAAATGTGACCCGACAATCGCAAAAAGTAGATGCAGGTACGCAGGCAATGGGGCTGCATATAGAAAATGGTTCAACCCCAATGCCGCCTGATATTATTGCTTTTTTTAGTGAAAAAAGTGCTTCGCGTGGTTCGCAGACCACCTTATGTGATGGACATGAGGTATGGAAAAAACTGCCTGATACACTGAAACAGAAATTTGCTGAACCGATGACCATCAGCCGTTACTTACCTAAAGTAATGTGGCAAAAGTATGTGGCAACTGCACTCAATATTGCCGATGCTGCACAGGTCGGGCAGCGGGAACTCGCTCATTTTATTGCGATGATTCCTAGACAACGGATTCGCCCTGCGCATGATGAAGGCGTACAGTACGATTTAAGCATGCCGATGATTCGCCATGACAATTTAAAAGCTGTGCCTGCCTTTGCCAATACCTTGTTGGGGCCTTCTTATAATTACGAAAAGCCGCGTTTTTACTTTGCCGATGGCAGCGAAATCCAAGCGGAATTATTGGAAGAGTTGGCAGAGCGATGCGAGCGTGAAACCTCAGAAATTGACTGGCAAGATGGTGATGTGGTGCTCATTGATAACAAGCGCTTTATGCATGGCAGACGTGAAATATTGGTGCCATTAGAAGATCGTAAACTCTATATTTGTATGGGCTTGGGACTGAATCTTGCATTTTTATAATTGAGTTGTATCGAATATCTTAAAATTGAGAGTATCTTTTATGTCAAATTTAACTGCGGTGATTTTCGGGGCAACAGGCGGGATTGGTCATGCGATTGCGCATCATTTTGCTGAAAAAGGCTTAAACTTAATTTTGGTTGGGCGTAAGCAAGACACCTTGCAACAACTAGAGCAAAGTCTGGCGCAGCAGTATCCTCAGTTGCAATTACACAGTCTGCGTTGTGATTTAATTGATGCCAGCAGTCGTCATGATTTTATTCAGGCACTTGCCGCATTAAAACAGCCGATTCATTACTATATTAACAATGCAGGCATGAATGATTTTCGTCTGTTTGCGCAGCAATCACAGGATACCATTGAGCAAATGATGTTGGTCAATGTGGCTTATCCGCTGCAACTGATTCAGGATGTGATTCCATATATGTCGGACAGTCAGCCGAGTCAGATCATCAATATTGGCTCGACTTTTGGCAGCATCGGCTATCCTGGCTATGTGAGTTATTGCGCCAGTAAGTTTGCCTTGCGTGGTGCAACTGAAGCGTTGGCGCGAGAGTATTGTCAGACTGCCATTCGTTTTAGATATTTCTCCCCACGCGCGACCAATACCAGTATGAATAATCCCGATGTGATTGAAATGAATATCAAAATGGGTACAAAAGTGGATTCACCTGAATTTGTGGCACAAGAACTGTATCAATTTTTACAAACAGACCGTCAATCCTATCAGGTCGGTTATCCTGAAAAAGTCTTTGTAAAACTTAATCAGTTGATGCCTAGCCGAGTCGCAGCTGCCATTCAAAAAGATTTAGACACCATTTATGAATATGCAGATCAAAGCAAAGCGTCCTTTATTCAGCAAACTTCCGCCTCATAAATGATATTTTTTTCGATAACGCCATAAGGTGGTTCGGCTAATGCCCAAGGCTTGTGCCACCAATTCAGTTTGCCCCTGATATTTTTCCAGTAAATCCTGCAGTGTGTCTTTATCTACTTTATTGTTGGTTTTGATGGGCAGCTCAATAGGTTGTGGCGTTGGGGGAGCTGTGGCGAGTTTCAAACTAGCATGCACAATTTCATCGGGTAAATCGTGTTGATCAATTTCCGTTTTACCTGCTGACATGGTCAATGCATACAGCAAGGTATTTTTTAATTCACGCACGTTGCCCGGCCAGTCGTAATTGATTAATACCTTCAGTGCTTGCTCGGTCAAATGTGGCGTGACCTGAAACTGGGCTTGTTGTTGCAAAATAAATGCTGCAATTTTAGGGATATCTTGTTTACGTTCACGTAGTGGTGGCACAAAAATTGGAATCACCCGTAAACGATAAAGTAAATCTTGGCGAAATCTGCCTAAACGCGCTTCTTCACGTAAAGCGCGATGGGTTGCGGTAATAATTCTGACATTCGATTTAATCGCTTTTTCACCGCCCAAAGGGGTGAATTCGCCCGTTTCTAATACTCGCAATAATTTGGCTTGCAGTTCCAGTGGAATTTCTGCAATTTCATCTAAAAATAAAGTACCACCTGCAGCACGTTCAAACACACCTTTATGCTCACGAATTGCGCCTGTAAATGCACCTTTCACATGCCCAAACAATTCACTTTCTAAAATATTGGCATTTAAAGCCGCGCAGTTAATCGCAATAAAGACTTGTGCATGCCGTTGGCTGCGTGCATGTACTGCTTGCGCCACCAACTCTTTACCACTACCAGATTCACCACGCACCAAAACAGGAAACTCAGTAATCGCTACCCGCTCAATAATGGAATACATATGCTGCATTTGTGGCGAATCACTATGGAAAAACTCCGCCAAACTATTTTGTGCTTGGGCAGATGGGGTGAGTGTTTGTGATGACACTGTTGCAACGCTAGGCTGCAGAAAGAATAAACATCCTGTGAAATCGGCTGTATGGACACGAATATTTAAGCTGTGGTAGTGCCATGCCTTAGCACTATTCGGGAGTTGCAGCAGACCTGTCTGTGGTTGTGATGCTGATTGTGATTGTAGTTTTAATTTCAATAATTGGTTTTTTAATGTTTTACCCGTAGCTGCAGAAACAGAAGCATCTTGTGCATATTCATAAATCCATGTTTGAGCAATGTCGTCATAAACATAGAGCAAACTGTCTGGACAAAGTTGTTGTAAATGAAACAAAAAGCTTTCAAGACTGGCTTGTTGTTCAAAGTCATGTATCGCATTCATGATGTTTCATCTTTTGTTTCATTATTGATTCAATTGAAACACAAAATGCAACAGATGTGAAACATGGAGGATGATCTAAATTAAACAATATCTCTTAATATATTGTATTTTATTAATATATTTAAAAGAGATTAAGTTGGCACTATATTTGCAAAATTAAGAATAACAAAATATAAAACTCAGTATCTATCTCATGATCTTTCATCAATTTTTTGAAGCTGACAGCTCGACCTATACTTACTTATTGGCATCTGAACAAACCCGTGAAGCGGTGCTGATTGACCCTGTAATTTCAGAGGTTGAGCAATATGCTGCTTTTCTAGAACAGCATGATTTGCAATTGGTGTATAGCTTAGATACGCACGTACACGCTGACCATATTACTGCTGCCAACGAACTCAGAACACGTTTTGGTTGTAAAACTGTATTACATCGTAATTCAGGTGTGGTGTGTGGCGATATTTTCATTACCGATGGCAGCGCCATTCGTGTGGGTGAATTGTTGATTGAAGCACGTTATACCCCGGGTCATACCAACGCCTGTACCAGCTATGTGGTCAATGGCATGGTATTCACTGGCGATGCGTTGTTAATTGATGGTTGTGGTCGTACTGATTTTCAGGAAGGCAACCCAGCGACTTTATATGACAGCATTCATCTACAAATTTTTAGCTTACCTGATGACACTTTGGTGTACCCAGGGCATGACTACAAAGGGCGTGTGTCTTCTACCGTTGGGCAGGAAAAACGCAATAACTCGCGTTTAGGACAAGGGCGCACCAAAGCGGAATTTATTACCCTCATGCAGAATTTAAACCTGCCTTATCCAAAACATATTGATGTGGCTTTGCCTGCCAACAAAGTTTGTGGCAAGTGATGTTTGCACAGCACAACATAGTGATGGAATAGGGGGAAATACGCATGTGGATGTTAATCCTAGAAGGCTTGGCGATTGGTACTTTGCTGGGTTTAACTGGGGCAGGGGGCGGTATTCTTGCCGTTCCTGCACTTATGGCAAGTCAGGGCTGGACTGTGGCGCAGGCTGCACCTGTCGGTTTATTGGCAGTCACTTTGGCGGCTTTGGTTGGCACAGTTGAAGGCTTGTTCAAACGTATTGTACGTTATCGTGCTGCATTGTGGATTGCCCTAATCAGTATTCCATCTGCGCGTTATGGGGTGCATTTGGCAGGTATTGTGCCGCCCATGTGGTTAACACTGGCGTTCAGTCTGGTCATGTTTATTGTGGCGTATCGTATTTTCTTTAATAAGGTCAACGACCAAACTAATCCACCGTGTAAGGTAAACCAAAACACAGGACGCTTAATTTGGAATGTTAAAACGGCGTCTTTGCTTGGTGGTGTGGGTGTAATTGCAGGCTTGCTGACGGGTTTGTTGGGTGTGGGCGGTGGTTTTATTATTGTGCCGTTATTGCGTAAATTTACCGATTTGGATATGCGCAGTATCGTCGCAACCTCTTTGATGATTATTTTCCTGATTGGTGGCGTGAGTATTTCAGCACACGTTTTAGATGGCTTTCAGTACCCAATGGCAGTCACCATCACCTTTGTTCTGGCGTGTATTGTCGGGATGTTACTTGGACGTACTTTGGTACATCGCATGAATAGCAATACTGTACAAAAGGTATTTGCTACAACAGTCATTGGTGTTGCGTTCTACCTCATTTATACAGCGATTATGGCTTAAGTCTAATATTTGGATACTAGGTTTTTACTTTGAACTGCAGTATTGTGAATAGGTAACGTATTGTTAAGTGTAAGAAAAAGCACTAGACCTAGACCAAATTAAAGATTAGCTTAGTTGTATAAGATGACAAGGAGCCAAGAATGAAAAAACATTTATTTTGTGTGGGTGTCGAGTTCCGCAAAGCATCCGATGAAACAGGCTCTTATGCGTATTTGACCGCATATTTAGGCGCAGATGACTTACATGAAGCGATTGATCGCGTTCAGAAACAACTGGAGCAAGAAGGCAATAAAGTATTGTTCGTTCGTGGTTGCTGGGTTGTCGATGCCGATTGTGATGATGGTTTCTGCCCAACTGAAGAAAGTAATGCTGCCTCTAAAGCAGACCTACTGTTCAACGATGAAATCTATTATGGCAAATTGCAGCAATGGTCAATCAACAATGGCTATGAATACTGAGTAAAATGTTGGCTGAATAAGATGCCGATGGGTTCAGTTTACTGACCTGTGAATATTTAAAAAACCGCGTTTGAATGATTTAAGCGCGGTTTTTTTATTCTTCATCAACCAAATGAACAAGTACATATTTTTCAAACCAGATCGGAAACTCTCCTTTAAAATCTGGATTAATGATCAATGTATCTCCGTTAGTCACTTCACAGATATAAGAAGCCATATTCTTGGTCGCATTACTTGAATTATCAAATAAATACGCTCGGTCAGATACTTCAATCGCATCAATCAACATGTGCATAGTGCGGAAATAGCGTTCACGGATTTTAATTTCTTCGACTGGATGACCACCATTTTTCACACGTTGTTTAACTCGGTCCACATTAATATCAGGGTCCTCAGTCGTCACAAAGTATAAATAGGTACGATAGCCTTGCGTTTTAGCATCTCGCAAAAACTCGATTTTACTCTCATGAGACATTACGGTTTCAAATGTAAATCCAACCTTAAGCGTAAGTAACTCTTTACGGATGACATCAAGAATTCGGGCTGCGAGGTAGGAATCAATCGTGTTCCCGCTTAAGTCGATTAAGCTTCCATCAATCACAGGATCTACTGAGAGGAGAGGACTTTTGCTTAGAGTACCATCTGCATTTTTTAGTGGTCGACTTGCTTGAGTAAGATAATCAACCAATATGTTTGCATTAATGCGTATATCAAATTGACTTAGATCAAGAATGGGTGTGGCTTTAAGATCGCGCTCAAGGTTGTCAGCATTCAAAAACAATTTAGATAAACGGCTATCTAAACCATTAATCATCGTACTTTTGCCCGATCCATTTGGACCCGCAAACATTCTGATTCGAGGTGTTTTTGGCAACATAAATTATTCTGCAGTAGCCTCTATGTTACGTTTTCTAATTTTAAAGGTTCTGCGACCATTAAACTGGCGGGCTAGATCAGGGTTCCGACCAGATAACTGTTTGATTAAAACTGGTTTGCCATTCGGGGTTTTGCTGACTAAGGCATCATTTTCCACATAAAGTACTCGATCACTGTGAGCTACTGCAATGAAGCGTTCACGCAAAACGTCAGCTGCAGCTGTAGCGATTTCACTTTCATTGGTTCGGTTTCTAGTTGACATATCTAAAACCTCTAGGTGATTAAGTTTCATGGTTAGCGCGTCAATTCTTGGATTAAGAATAAATTGCTCTATTTAATCAATATATGCGTATTTTGATTAAATTCCAAGAACAGTATGAAGCTAGTAAGTATTATATTTTTGCATTTCTGATGCTATCAGAATACCACATCAACCGTTTTTTAGCATTGTGTCGCATGTAACTTGAAATGCAGATATTTTATTGCTTTTGATATTGAGCTAAAACATCAGTTTCCAGCGCTGAAAACTTTAGAGCCTACTTAAAAGGACGTCCTTCGCCTTGTTCTTCATAAGTCACACCATCTCGAATGTGGTACAAGCGTTTAAAGGTAGGGATGATTTTATCGTCATGTGTGACTACAATAATTGCAGTTTGAAATTTTTCTGCCATTTCGTGTAATAAGCGAATCACGGTCATCGCGCGTACACTATCCAATGGTGCAGTGGGTTCATCGGCTAAAATCACAGGCGGTTGATTAATCAAACCACGTGCAATGGCGACACGCTGTTGTTCACCACCAGACAATTGCCCAGGCATGGCATGTACCCGATGCTGCACATCGAGCGCCGTTAAAATTTCCAATGCGCGGGCGCGGGCAATGTCATTGGCTACGCCTGCTAACATCGGCAGCAGCGCTACATTATCCAAAACATTTAAAAAAGGAATTAAGTACGGGGTTTGGAACATAAAACCAATTTTATCGCGGCGTAAGGCACTTAAGTCTTTGACTAACCAACGTTGATCAAAAATCACCTCATCGCCCAAAGTCATGCGTCCTTCGGTAGGATCAATCACGGCACCTAAACATTTGAGCAAGGTGCTTTTACCCGAACCTGAGGGGCCAATCAGCCCAACCACTTCACCGGGTGCAACCTGCATTTTGACATCTTTTAAGGCATAAAAGGCATTGTCACCTTGTCCAAAACGCTTTTTTAAACCTTCAATTAAAATGCCGTGTGTCATGTTATCCCCCAATTGCTTCGGCAGGGTCAATGCGCAGTGCCATCCGAATTGCAACCAAACTGGCTAACATGCAAATCAGCATCACCGCAATAAATCCAAAAATAGAATCTTGCGGAACCAATAAGACATATTTCGGGAAATATGGTGCGGCAAAGGTTGAACTGATTTTACCAACAGCAAACCCAATTAATCCAAGCGCGAGTGCTTGTTGCAAGATCATCCAAGCGATTGTGCGATTGCGTGTGCCAATTAATTTTAAGACCGCAATTTCACGAATTTTGTCCATAGTCAGGGTATAAATAATAAATGCCACAATCGCGGCGCTGACCAAGGCCAAAATCACCAAAAACATGGCAATTTGTTTGGCGGATGTGGCAATCATTTTGCTGATTAAAATGTGTTCCATCTGCGGGCGGGTATAGACTGTTAGTTGTTGCCAACGCTGAATATGTGCTGCTGTTTCTTCAGCTGAAGCACCTGCATTTAAACGGACTAAAATAGCATTCACATAACGGTTGCTACTTTGTGCATTGAGTACGCTTTCAAGCAAGTCAGGATAAGCAGGGCGGTTATAAATTGGGTTTACTGCAATTCGTCTACGGTCTTGTAAAATGGCAGCATTGTCCTTTTGGAATTGCGCCTGTTGTGCATCTTTCAGCGGAATAAAAATCATCGGGTCACCACCCGAAGACACCATGCGTCGGGTTAAACCCACCACGGTAAAGGTGTTACGACGGATTTTAATACGATCACCCAACTTTAATCCCGTACTCATGTCGGCTACGGCTTCATAGTGCCCGCGGGTCAATTGACGTCCTGCCAATAAATGTGGCGGCCACCCCAAGTTATTCCACGCATGTTCACCTGTTTGAATCCCGACCACCATCGAGCGAATATCTTTATCTTGATGATGCACTTGCATGGTTAAATAAGTAATATTTGAAGCATGCGCCACCCCGGGCATATTCATCACGCTGCGATATAAATCATCACGCACACTTGAAGGTTCTGCATAAGGGCCAAGTGTATCTTGCTGCACTACCCATAGGTCAGCACCACTGTTATTCAGCAGGGCTTTGGCATCATCTACCATGCCGCGATACACGCCAGCCATAATTAAGGTCACACCAATCAGCAAGCCGAGTCCAAAGCCAGTAAATACAAATTTACCCCATGAATGGAAAATATCACGACCTGCCAGACTAATCATTTAGCTGCTCCTGCAAGTTGCTTGACAACCCGTAAACGGTTTTTGGCATGTAGGGGTTTTTCACTATACAGCACCACTTGATCATTTTCGGATAAGCCTGCGAGCACTTGCACATCGCCCGCTAAATTTGAACGTCCTAATTGAACTTCAACAAATTGCGGCTTTTCGGCCACAACTTTCCACACGCCTACTTGGTTATTGATACGGTGAACTGCCGCATTGGGAATGGTTAAGCTGCGTGCCAATGGTGCGAGGCTGATGGTGACTTCTGCTAACTCACCCAAAGGCGGAAGAGGCGTTGGAGGTTGATTAAAAACCACTTTAGCTAAAATTTCTTCGGTAATGGCATCGGCACGAGGTTCTACCCATAACACATGACCTGCCAAAGCATTATTTTGCCGTGAACGTAAATGAATTTGAGCTGGTAAGTCAGCAGCTAAACCAATCGCACTGGATTGATCGAAACGGGCATTCATCCAAATGGAGTTAGGATCGACAATTTCTAGTACGGTTTGACCTGCTACCACCGTTGAACCCGGTTCTGCATAACGTGCAGTGACGACACCTGCAGCTGTGGCCACTAAATTTAAATTATCACGCTGTGCTTGTAAGGTATTCAGGTCTGCACGTGCTTTATTGAGTTCTTGTTGCATCGCGCTGAGTGCCGCCGTTGCCAAATCGAGCTCTTGTTGTTTAATGGCTAAAGATTCTTGGCTGGTGGCATTGATTTTAGCTAGTTGTTGATAACGATTGACTTGTTGCTGCGCAAAATTTTGACGGATTTGAGTGTCTTGTTGCTGAGCGGTAATTTTTTGGATTATCGCACGTTGAGCCAATAAACGATCTTCCAAATCGACAGGATCCATTTCGCCTAACAGTTGTCCTGCTTGTACGTTATCGCCAATATCTACTTTTAAGTTTTTTAAGCGACCTGCTGCAGTTGGGCCAATTTTATAGTTATAACGCGCTTCAACGGTAGCTATGCCAAACAGGCTAGGTTGAATGGATTGATATTTGGCTTGCGTGAGGGTGACGTTGACAGGGGCAAATGGGCCTGTGCGTAAGACTACGTAAATTAACAATAAAACCAAAGCTACAATGACCACAATCACGGAAATCGTTCGCTTGCCTAAGGGAAATACCTGCATGTGTACTCCGCATAATTTTTTATCAATTAAGGAGAATATAATCTATTTTGTTATTGTGCGGGAGAGTTATTCGGTTTGGGGGATGAAAGCGAAAAATGTTTGGAGATGAATAAACCGTCCAATAAAAAGGCTTAAATCCTAAAAGTGGATTTGAACCTAGATCGCTTGGTAATACCCCCATTTTTAATTGAATTAATGGGTAGAAAAGAGGGCGTTCAAAATTCTGTCGCTTGCGTTCTTGTTTGGTAATGATTGGATTATCGCCGTGTGAAATATCCTTGATAATTTCTCTCGCTTTTTTTCTTGCACCTGCACCCGATAAATCAGGATATGTACCAATGCCCAACCATGACCATTTGCCATCAGCTTTTTTATATCTGAATAGCCATGCTTTTTTACCATCAGGCTTTACACGGAAATATAAGCCATCGCCGTCTAGCTCCCGATATTCTTTTGATTCAGGCTCTAGGTTAGCTAGTACGGTATCTGATAAAGGTCTACGTTTTATTTCTGTTCTTTTCATGGCTTGTACACCAACGGATTCAATAAATCTTGCAATGTACATGGTGGTGTACACGGCGTATGTACACTGTAGCTAGTTATATTTAGTTATGTTTAGGCAAGAAAAAAGGCTCAATCCCTTTAGAATCAAGCCTTTATCTTTTAAAACTTGGCATGTTTTGCCATGTTTTGTTAGGTATATGGTGGAGGTGGCGGGAGTTGAACCCGCGTCCGCCAACACTACACTCGAGAATACTACATGCTTAGATATCGTCTATTGTTTTAACACTCTAAGACCCGACGAACAGGGTTCAAAGTGCGATCCTCTAAGTTTGGTATAAAGTCCCGAGGCTCAACTCTATACGGACTTGTGTGCGTGCGCTTCAGTCGGGTTCACTGACCACAAGTATTCAGTGAAGCGGACAAGCGGCCCTTAGGCAGCTAGAGCGTAAGATTCGTCGTTTGCGACTATTTTAATGCAAATTTGATTTACGAGAGAAAATGCGCTCTCGGCATGCATCTATGAGCTTCATCATCAGCGTCGAAGCCAATAACACCCCCATATCACAGCGCAATCATAGCATAGCTGGCAAAAATTACGATGTATTTTCTGCACAATTACACATTTCGATGCGCTTAGTTACATAATTGCGCTAATATTTTATTTTTCAAGTCAAACACAATAAAAAATATGAGTTATTTACTGGCACTCGATCAAGGCACATCTTCTAGTCGCGCCATCATCTTCAATGAACACGGACAAGTTCAGGCAACGGCACAACGAGAAACCCATATTCAGACCCCACATTCAGGTTGGGTGGAACAAGATGCCAAAGAAATCTGGTCAAATCAAATTGCAGTGGTGCAACAGGCATTGGCAACTGCAGATATTTTGGCCAAAGACATTTGCGCAATTGGAGTAACCAATCAACGTGAAACCACAGTAGTGTGGGATAAACGCACAGGCAAACCTCTAGCGCCCGCAATAATTTGGCAAGATCGTCGTGCTGCAGATTGGTGTCATCACCTGATTCAAAATAACCAGATGCAATTGATTCAACAAAAAACAGGTCTGCGTATCGATCCGTATTTTAGTGCAGGCAAACTGGTGTGGCTGCTTGAGCATGTCGATGGATTAAAAGCATTGGCACAGCAGGGGCATGTGGCTTTTGGCACCATCGACAGTTGGTTAATCTGGAATTTGACCCAAGGCGCAGAGCATGTCATTGAAGCGAGTAATGCTTCAAGAACGATGTTGATGAATTTACATCACCAAACTTGGGATGAAGAATTGCTGGAATTATTTCAAATTTCCGCATCAGTTTTACCTAAAATTATTGCATCCGACAGCTATATTGCAGATACCGCAACGGGTTTATTGGGGGCGAATATCCCAATTACAGGTATTTTAGGCGATCAGCAGGCGGCGTTGTTTGGGCAATCGTGCTTTGAAGTTGGTACAGCAAAAAATACCTACGGCACAGGCTGTTTTATGTTGTTTAATACAGGCAATCAGGTGCAATTTAGCCAAAATAAGTTACTCACTACTTTGGCGTGGCAATGTCAAAATCAAACCCATTTTGCCCTTGAAGGCAGTGTTTTTATGGCAGGTGCTGTAGTGCAATGGCTGCGCGATGGTTTGGGTATTATCCAAAAAAGCAGCGATGTGGAACAACTTGCCAATAGTGTAACTTCTAGCGATGGTGTAGTGCTAGTTCCTGCATTTACAGGGCTTGGTGCGCCACATTGGGACAGTGAAGCGCGAGCGCTTTTATGTGGAATGTCACGTGGCACCAACAAGGCACATATTGCCCGTGCTGCCTTGGAATCCATTGCATTTCAGGTGTCGGATGTACTCACTGCGATGCAATCCGATTTAGATCATCCACTGAAAGAGCTTCGAGTCGATGGTGGTGCTAGTCAAAATGATATGTTGATGCAATTCCAAGCCGATATTTTAAATGTGCCTGTGTTACGTCCTAAAATGTTGGAATCAACCGCTTGGGGAGCAGCAGCTATGGCAGGTTTAAAGGCGGGTGTATTTTCTGACTTATCTGAAATTTCAGCATCTTGGCAGTTAGATCGGGTATTTGAACCCCAAATGAATGAAGCAGAGCGTGCAGAACATTTAGCGCGTTGGCAACAAGCCTTAAAACGTGCTAAGTCAGACTTATAATCAGCGCTATTTCTAAAATAACGCTAAGTTGAAATAAATCTTTAAACCACAAGCCTCATCAGCAAAACTTTTGAGGCTTGTAGCTGTTTTTTCGTTACTTTGATCTTTTAGATTACGCCTTACATTGCCTCACGTTGAGCTTCATCTTCTAGATAACTTTCCAAAGAATCATCTAGTGCATAAAGCCATGGTGTGTGATGCGGTTTAGCCATTTTTCCTGTCATCACTGAGCGATAAACTTTATCTCTAAAGCCCATAATATTTTCTTTTTTATGCTTTTTCCATTGCATGAAAATATCGTGTACTGCATCAATATTGAAAGATGGATAGTCGGTCTGCGCAATCAGGCGTTTGATGTAATCCCCTTGAAAACGTGCAGATTGTTCATCGCTCATTAAGCGTTGTTCTTTTTCATGCAAGGTTTGGGTATGGCTTTGCATTTCCTCTATGCTTGGCAACGCAATTTTGCCCAAAATCACATCGCGGACAAACCATGCCTGCGCATCGAACATATTGAAGGTGTACCATTGATCTTGCATACCCAAATAGAACAAACGTGGATTCTTTTCCCAAACCACACCTTGATATAAACCTAGTGGATAAAGGCAGTTATGCGTTCTGAGGCGCAAGCCATCTTCAATAAACGGGAAGTGGTGTAAATAGCCCGTACATAAAATAATGGCATCAATTTTGGCCGATGTTCCATCACCAAAATAAGCAGTATTTTCATCTACACGCAGTAATTGTGGTTTTTCAGACCAGTTTTTGGGCCACTTAAAGCCCATGGCTTTACTGCGATAGCAACTGTAAATTTGTTTGGCGCCGTATTTATAACATTGCGAACCAATGTCTTCGGCAGAGTAGCTGCTGCCCACCAACAGCACTGATTTACCTTTAAATTCCAGTGCATCACGGAAATCATGCGCGTGTAAAATACGACCATGGAATTGATCAAAGCCTTCATAAACAGGGACACGCGGGGTAGAAAAGTGCCCAGAGGCCACCACAACATAATCAAACTGTTCTGAATAATGACGTTGCTGTGCGTAATCTTCGACATCAACCGTAAATTTTTGCGTCGCATCATCATAATGAATATGCTGAACGGCGGTATTAAAGCGGACTAAGTCTTTCACCTGTGCTTTTTCTGCACGACCTTGAATATAATCCCACAACACTGCGCGTGGCGGATAAGACGCGATTGGTTTTTTGAAGTGTTCATCAAAAGTATAATCGGCAAATTCTAGCGCTTCTTTAGGGCCATTTGACCATAAATAACGGTACATACTGCCGTGGACAGGTTCGCCATGTTCATCTATACCTGTGCGCCAAGTATAGTTCCAGAGTCCACCCCAATCATTTTGTTTTTCGAAACATACAATTTCAGGAACTTGTAGACCTTTGGCCTTTGCTGACTGAAACGCTCTTAATTGGGCCATGCCGCTTGGGCCAGCGCCAATAATTGCAATTCGATCCATTGCTATCTCCATTAGTTTTTGAGTTCTTAATTACTTCTCCAATTTTGAGTGACACAATTCAGGATTTTAAATATCCGCATTATAAAAATAAGCAAATACAATCCTAAATTTAGAGATCAAGTAGATCTTGTCAAAATAGGATGTGAATTAAAAAAATAGAAAAAATAAAACACACTAAAGACAGTAAAAATTGCTTAAGCAACTCATCTTTATAAAAAAATGTGTTTTACAAGAAGCATGATCTTATCATAATTTTTGATTAATTTTGGTTTTGCTTAGTTGTAAAAGTGAATTTAAAGTCATTGCTGTTGTTGTTTTGGTTTGATCAATTGGTATATTTTATTGATTTTTATAGAGAAAATAAGATGAAAATTTAAAGCTAATTTTTATCTCATTTTGCCCAATATAAAGGTGATTTTGATGAGATTGTTGCAAAATCTACAATGATATACAGAGGATTGAAAACTGAATCTTAGGCAACATTTTCAGAGAGCCATACCCGAAGTGGACTTCTAAAAATTAAAAGGATGCTGTGATTGATAGGTGTAATGAAAGTTTAGTTTTTATAAGCCATGAAAGCAGTAGCGTATTTATCAAGCTTTATCTAATGATTGAATGTGCTTTGCGTACATTCAATCATTAAAGTTTGTGGCGACTCAGTAATTAAAGTTTACGCCACACCTTATTTTCATCTTCTAAAGAGACAGTAAAGTTAAATTCGTCGTCTACGGTAACCAAGTAGGAGTTAGGATTAACCAATAAAACTTTTAAAATTGTACCTTGCTCGAATTCAATTGGTGCGCAGTTTTCTTTACGTAGAACAATAGGTTCAAGTAGCTCAATAGCAATGTTTTCTGTTGGAGATTCCATACCGCACCCTAAATGAGTTATTTTTAATCAACTGTATTATATAGTAAATTGATGAATAATCTACACAAAATCGTAAATTTGTGTCGGGTTTAAATATTTTGTACTTGAATTGTTGGTCAAAAAATCGCAATAAATTTGCCCAATACTTCATAATTTGACATTTTAAAAATATAAGAAATTGAAATTTGATGTAATTTCTTAGATGAATGGCAAATGAACAGCGCAGTAAAATATAGCCGATTGATGAAATTTACAGTTTTCAGTATAAAAATAAAATTATTGCTGAAAAAACAGCGTATAAAGTATAAAAGTTAAAGTATCCATTCACGCTTTTTTAAGTGGTGAAGGCACTGGATTTTACATTCCAATTTAAAAAATAAAGGCTTTTTGTCTGCATGTTTAAGTCATTTTTTCCAAATCCAAAGTGGTTTTTTATTTCATTGCTTGTTTGGTTCGCCATTAATCTGGCTTTGTGGTATTCAGGCGGTAGCGCATGGGGCAGTTGGATTGGCTTCCCACAAGGTTATGCCGAAGCAACATTACCCATTGATGTCAGTCGTTTTTGGTCACCTGCATTTTTATGGTTTTATTTCTGGTTTTTTGTATCAACCACTATTTTTGCCACCTTTTGGAAATTTAAATCTAATAACCCGTGGCAGCGTTGGTCGGTATGGGGATCGGCATTCATCCTGTTCAATATTTGGTTTGGGGTACAAGTCAATGTTGTGGTGAATGCTTGGTACAACCCATTTTATGACCTGATTCAAAAAATGCTCAGTAGTGGTGGTGGAGATGTCAATGAGCTCTATACAGGCGTGCTGACCTTTTTATACATCGCCATGGTGGCTGTGACCTTAATGGTTTTGAACTTGTTTTTTGTCAGTCACTATGTCTTCCGTTGGCGTACGGCAATGAATAATTATTACACCGCACATTGGGAAAAACTCAGACATATTGAAGGTGCATCACAGCGTATTCAAGAAGATACCATGCGTTTTGCCAGAACCATGGAAACTTTAGGGGTGAATTTAGTCGAAGCCCTAATGACTTTGTTGGCATTTTTACCTGTGCTGTTTAGTTTGTCTGTGCATGTCAAAGCCTTGCCTATAATTGGGGAAATTCCGTATGCCTTAGTGTGGGCGGCTGTTGGCTGGGCAGTATTTGGTACGGTGGTGTTGATGGTGGTGGGTGCAAAACTTCCAGGTTTGGAATTTAACAACCAAAAAGTCGAAGCTGCATATCGTAAAGAACTGGTTTATGGTGAAGATCATCCAGAACGTGCCGATCCGCTGAGTTTAAAAGAACTGTTTAGCAAGGTGCGCTTTAATTATTTCCGTCTATATTTCCACTACGCCTATTTTAACTTGGTGCGTATTTGGTATATGCAATTAGACAATATTTACGGCTTATTTGTGTTATTCCCAAGCATTGCCGCAGGGGCAATTACCTTGGGCTTGATGATGCAAATCGCCAACGTATTTGGCAAAGTCCGTGAGTCGTTCCAGTACCTCATCGCGTCTTGGCCGACTATTATTGAGCTCTTGTCTATTCATAAGCGTTTAAAAGCATTTGAATCGACCTTGGATCAATAGTTTTGATGGCGACATTCATAAGTGTTGTGGATGTCGCGTTCGAATGTTTAGAGTGGTGACTGCCAAATATAAATTGATCTGAACAGTTGTATAAAAATAATACTGGTGCTAGTGTTCAAAATCATAAAAAACTGTGATGAATTGGATTGTTTTATAAAAATATCAAACTTGATTCAAATAAAATTATGATTAATTAACTATAAAATCAAGGTGTTGTATTTGTTATTTTGCCCCAATTCATATATTTTCATTGATATAAAAACAATTGAGAATTGAGACGTGACCTGCAAAAAATTACTCTTGATTGGGGGAATTGGCAGCCTATTATTTGGTTGTGCAACAGTTGATCAATTTAGCCCAAATTCGGTGAAGCATTTTGCATCTGCACAAGAACTGATTGTTCAAAAAAACTTAAATCAGCCCAGTGGTGCTGCTAAAGAATATGTCTATTATTGGGGGCCACAGCGCAAAGATCAGCCTGCTGAATCTATGATTCCACGTAAATATATGGGCAGCTATTGTCAGTCACAAAATGGACGCTTAACGCTGGCCTATAAAAGCTCAATGAGTTTAGTCAAAAATGCATGGTCTAAAAAACTACTCAATACTTATCGAGATGTAAAACAGGGGATTGGGGCATACCGCTGTGTAGGTAGTCAGGGTGATAGTTGGATTGTCTCAATTGAGCCTGTGGCAGAGCGCCAGTCGGAACAGCGTGGTGAAGCGCGAGTGGTGAGTTTGGTCACTAAAATAATGTCTGAAGATGAAGCGCGACGTTTTTACCGAGCGGTTTCTACATCTGCAAAGACTGCACCTAAAGCAGCTCCAAGTAATCCAAAAACAACAAATGCAACTAAAGTTGCTGAAGTGAAAGAAAAACCTGAAGAGAAAAAAGAGCCTGTAGTTGCATCATTAAAAACAGCTTCACCACGTGTGGTTGAAACACCACAACAGCAACAGACACGTTTATATGTCGCTGCGCGTCGTGATTTAAATAGTGGGCGTAATCAGATTAATGCCTGTAATAATGCACAACGTGCTTATAACTATGGCAAGTTACAGGGCGCAGAGGGTACACGTATTTATACAGAATCTGGTATGTTGGTGGCACGTTGTTTAACGGGTGTTTCGAGTTATCGGAGTCGTTTTCCAAATTCAGATGCACAGGCAAAACGTATTTTGCAGAATTTAGCCAATAATTATAATCATGCAGGGGCTAAGAATATGTTAAGAGGCATGAAGTGAGGGTAATTCTCACTTGCAAAGCCAACTTTTAATTTTAAATTTTTAATTTTATGTAAATTTGTTTATGTCCACTATCAAAAATACGTTCGTCATAGTCAAAAATATTTGTATGACTTTTAATCAAATCAACAACTTTTTTAAAGCCATAGTTTCTGGGATCAAAGTCATTTTGTAAAAGTTTCCATTGCGATGTGAATGAAGAAGCAGGAATCCATTCAGTATCATGATTGTCAAAAATTTGTTTAATAATATGTAGTGGTAGTTTCTGCGCTGAAGTGGTGTTGTTTAAGACTTCAGTTTTACTAGAGGGTTGAGGATGCTGTTCTTTCTTCGTTTCAATCAAAGGGAGTTCTTTAATTTGAGGTTCTTCATATCCACTTAGGTTCTCGACATAGGTGAAGTGAGAACAAGCATTTCGGAAGGCTTCGGGCGTTTGTTTCTTGCCAAATCCATAAACGGTGGCCCCTTGCTCTTTAATGCGTATTGCTAAGGCTGTAAAGTCACTGTCACTTGATACAAGGCAGAAGCCATCAAAACGGTCTGTATAAAGTAAATCCATTGCATCAATAATCATAAAACCATCGGTTGCATTTTTACCTGTTGTATAAGCAAATTGCTGCATAGGTTTAATCGCTAAATTATTAATAGCTTGCTTCCAACTACCATTTTGACTGACAAAGTTACCATAAATACGTTTTACCGTTGCCTCACCGTATTGAGTGATCTCATTTAAAATATTTTCAATATCTTTTGCAGAAGCATTATCTGCATCAATTAATACTGCTAATTTTGCTGTTTTTTCTTCTGAAACATTAAAGATCGTTTTTAAAACCATTATTTTCTCTAAAAATAAAACCCTACACAAGGTAGGGTCTTTATCTCATAAAAACAAAGAATTAGTCAATTAATCAACCAATCATATTCTTCATCAATTTATTCACCTGTGTAGGGGAATCCGACAAACTTAATCTTTGGCTTTCCATGAGTACTTTATAGGGTTACTAGCCCCTTTTTTTCTGAACTTTTCAGGAATTCTTTTGCCTAAATACTTGGTCTGAAATTCTGGAGGTGCATTTTTCCCAGTGAACCCATATCTTTTTGAGCGTGTTTCGTGATTATAGACATCCTCACCCAACAGCATAAAGTTCGGGAAGTTTTCTTGTGTGGCTTCTAACCATTGTTCAGCCACAAATACGCCTTTGATCACACCTTGTACCGTGGCTAAAATTATTTTTGCTTTATTGGCTTCTGAAGGAGTAAGTTTCCATGCAAATCTAACTGCATCATATACGCCACGTTCTAAAGCAGTTCTATTAATTGAAATCAATAGAGCATCATCTGTAATTTCTACGGTTTCAGTTTGATATGCTGTAACAATTTCATGAATATTAGCTACTCCATATTCATTACTACCTTTGCCATTCATAATATTTGTTAGACCTGAATAAGCATCAATTAATGAAGCCTCAACAACTTCAGCCATATTTTTGCTTTCTAAAGCATGGCGATGAATAATATGGATAACATCTAAACCCGATAATTGAATATCTCTGATCTGTTTCATTTTTAAACTAAGAAGATCTTCTTCTGCATCTTTATCAGTTAGTAGCCCATTTACATGATCAAATATACGATTGTTAAGTCCACGACCGATGTAAAAGGTCGAACCATCTCTTGGATCGACTAATCGATAAACATACCATTTAAGATTTTCACAGACTTCTGGACTGAATTTTTCTATTTTCATTTTATTAACCGTAAAAAAACCCTACATAATGTAGGGTTTTTATCTCATAAAAACAACGAATTAGTCAATTAATCAACCAATCAATTTCTTCATCAACTCATTTACTTGTGCAGGGTTGGCTTTGCCTTTCGCAGCTTTCATTACCTGACCAACAAGACCGTTAAAGGCTTTCTCTTTACCAGATTTATACTCTTCAACCATCTTCTCGTTCGCAGCAAGTACGTCTTTAATAATTGCTTCAATTGCGCCTGTATCTGTTTCCTGCTTTAAGCCTTTTTCAGCAATGATTTCGTCCGCAGATTTGCCTTCTTCCCACATAAAGCCGAATACTTGCTTCGCGATCTTACCGTTAATTGTGTTGTCCACAATACGCGCGATCATACCGCCAAGTTTTTCCGCAGATACAGGAGAATCAGCCAAATCTAAGCCTGCTTTGTTCAAAGCACCTGAGAATTCACCCATTACCCAGTTTGCTGCAATTTTACCGTGTGCCGCACCACCTGCTGCAGCAACCACAGCTTCGTAAAATTCAGACATTTCACGAGTAAGCGTTAAAACGTGAGCATCGTATTCAGTCACAGCAAAGTCTGCTACAAAACGTGCACGACGTGCCGCAGGCAATTCAGGCATAGTGGCTTTAATTGCTTCAATTTGCGCATCTGGAATAACCACAGGCAACAAATCTGGATCAGGGAAGTAGCGGTAATCGTTCGCTTCTTCCTTCGAACGCATTGAACGCGTTTCCATCTTCACAGGGTCAAACAAACGTGTTTCCTGATCAATGGTGCCATCCCATTCCAAGATTTCCATTTGACGTTCAATTTCAACATTGATTGCCTGTTCAATGAAACGGAATGAGTTCAGGTTTTTCAATTCACAACGTGTACCGAAAGGTTGTCCCGGACGGCGTAATGACACGTTACAGTCGGCACGGAATGAACCTTCAGCCATGTTACCGTCAGAAATACCTAACCAACGTACCAGTGTATGAATCGCTTTAATATAAGCTACGGCTTCTTCAACCGAACGCATATCGGGTTCAGATACAATTTCAAGCAAAGGCGTACCTGCACGGTTGAGGTCAATACCTGACATGCCTTCAAATTGATCATGAATCGACTTACCCGCATCTTCTTCAAGGTGTGCACGGGTTACGCCAATGCGTTTGGTCGTGCCATCTTCAAGTTGGATGTCGATATGACCCAAACCGACAATGGGGTTGTCCATCTGGCTAATTTGGTAGCCTTTAGGCGAGTCAGGGTAGAAGTAGTTTTTACGCGCAAACACAGACGCTTGGTCGATGTAGGCATCAATACCCAAACCAAAACGGATTGCCAAATCCACCACTTCTTTATTCAGCACAGGCAAGACGCCCGGCATAGCTAAATCAACAAGGCTGGCTTGCGTATTTGGGTCTTGACCAAATTCGGTTGATGAACCTGAGAAAATTTTAGAATTGGTTGCAAGCTGAGTATGAATCTCAATACCAATCACGACTTCCCAACCATCAATCAGGTTTGATTTTGGTTTAGCAGTATTCTTCGCCATTATGCGTTCTCCTCAGCAATTGCAGCGCGTTGAGTATGCCAATCGGTCGCTTGTTGATACTGATGTACCACAGATAACAGTTGTGATTCAGACCAGTAATTGCCAATCAATTGTAAACCTACAGGCAAGTGATCTTGGTCAAAACCAACAGGCGCACTAATTGCAGGTAAGCCCGCTAAGTTCACCGCGATGGTGTAAATATCACCCAAATACATTTCAACAGGGTCTAAAGACGCGCCAATTTTGTAGGCAGTTGTTGGTGCAGTTGGTGCTGCAATCACATCGACCTGTTCAAAGGCTTTTAAGAAGTCTTGCTGAATTAAACGACGGACTTTTTGTGCTTTCACGTAGTATGCATCGTAATAACCCGCAGAAAGAGCATACGTACCAATCAAGATACGACGTTGCACTTCTGCACCAAAACCTTCAGAACGTGAACGTTTGTAGAGGTCTAAAATATCTTGAGGATTTTCTGCGCGGTAGCCGTAACGTACACCATCGTAACGAGAAAGGTTGGACGATGCTTCTGCAGGGGCAATCAGATAGTAAGTTGGCACGTAGCTTTCAGTCATGTTGAGGTCAATCTCAACCAATACTGCGCCCAATTCTTCTAATTTTTTTAGTGATTCTTCAACACGTGCTTTCACCGCAGCATCTAAACCAGCCACATTGAAGTATTGTTTCGGAATACCAATGCGTAAGCCTTTGAGCGTTGTTGCATTCAGGTTCGCCACATAATCTTCAACCGCTTTATCCATAGAGGTTGAGTCTTTGGCGTCATGACCTGCCATTACATTCATTAAATATGCGCAGTCTTCTGCAGAGCGTGCCATTGGGCCTGCCTGATCTAAAGATGATGCATAAGCGATGATGCCGTAACGTGAAACACGTCCGTAAGTTGGTTTGAGACCAGTCAAACCACAGAAAGACGCAGGCTGACGGATTGAACCACCTGTATCTGTACCTGTAGCAAATGGTGCAAGGTCAGCCGCCACGACAGCAGCAGAACCACCTGACGAACCACCCGGTACATGGTCAAGTGCCCATGGGTTTTTGGTCGCGCCATAGAACGAACTTTCAGAGGTTGAACCCATTGCGAATTCGTCCATGTTCACTTTACCCAAAGTGACCAAACCTGCATTTTTACCTTGTGCCACCACAGTTGCGTCATAAGGCGAGATAAAATTGTCCAGCATTTTTGAACCCGCAGAGGTTTTAATGCCTTGGGTACAAAAAATATCTTTATGTGCAACAGGAATACCTGTCAGTGCTGTCGCTTGACCCGCCTGACGTAATGCATCGGCTGCATCCGCCTGTGCCAGTGCTACTTCATTGGTCACGGTGACATAAGAGCGCACTTGCGGATCAATTTTGGCAATACGTTTTAAATAATGTTCTGTTAGTTCGCGAGAGGAGAATTTGGCTGCCGCTAAACCCTCAGAGATTTCACGAATCGATAAGCGATGTAAATCTGTCATGAGAAAAATTCTTTTACCTTTTTATGAAGTCAAAATGTAACAGCCGAATAAATTATTCAATCACACGTGGAACAAGGTACAAGCCATCCTGAACTGCAGGGGCAACAGCTTGATATTGCTCACGATGATTCTGTTCGGTTACGACGTCTTCACGTAATGGTTGAGGGTGGTCAAATGGGCTTTTTAAAGGCTCAACGTCATCGGTATTTATGCCTTTTAAGCTTTCCATCATGCCTAAAATTTTATTTAGACTTTGAGCATACTCAGCAGATTGCGTATCATTGAGTTTAAGACGAGCAAGATGGGCAATTGCTGAAACTGTTTGTGCATTTAAATCTGCAGAATGCTGAGCATCCGAGGTAGACATAACATCACCTAAAATCAGTATTAATAAAAAATTTCAAAATATCGTGCGTTATAATAAGCGATTGACTTGTTCAACGCACCACATTTAGTTAAAGTTGCCAACTTGCGTCCACATAAAGTTTAATCGAGAACGACTCCGTGATTCTAAAACGACTAATTGGCTTGTTTTCGCCAGACCTAGCCATTGATTTAGGTACAGCAAATACACTTATTTATGCGCCAGGACGAGGCATTATATTAAATGAACCGACAGTTGTGGCAATTCGTCACAGCGGTTCACAGAAAATTGTTGCCGCAGTCGGACTTGATGCCAAACAAATGTTGGGTCGTACCCCTGCAAACATTTCTGCAATTCGCCCAATGAAAGATGGTGTCATCGCTGATTTTGAAGTGACTGAAACCATGCTGAACCAATTTATTGGCAAAGTGCATGAAAAACGTTTATTCCCACCTGCACCGCGTGTAGTGGTGTGTGTACCATGCAAATCTACTTTGGTAGAGCGCCGTGCCATTCGTGAAGCCGTGTTTAATGCGGGCGCACGTGATGTACGTTTAATTGAAGAGCCAATGGCAGCAGCAATTGGTGCAGGTATGCCTGTCGAGCAAGCTTGTGGCTCAATGGTGGTAGATGTTGGTGGTGGCACGACAGAAATCGCGATTATTTCATTACAAGGTTGTGTTTATTCAGATTCATTGCGTATTGGTGGCGATGTGTTTGATGAGCAAATCATTAACTACGTGCGCAAGGCACATGGTTGTGTGATTGGTGAAACCACAGCAGAAACTATTAAGAAAGAAGTTGGCATGGCATTGCCAGATGAAGGTGCTAAACCACTGGAAATTGAAGTGCGTGGTCGTAACTTGGCAGAAGGTGTGCCACGTGCCATTACTGTAACTTCTGATGAAATTACCCAAGCCATTTCTGATCCGTTACAAAGCATTGTATCGGCAGTAAAATCTGCACTGGAACAAACTCCACCAGAACTTTCTTCCGATATTGCAGAGCGTGGAATTGTGCTCACCGGTGGCGGTGCGTTATTGCGTAACCTAGACAAGCTTTTGGCACAGGAAACTGGCTTGCCTGTGGTAGTCGCAGAAGAACCATTAACTTGCGTTACCCGTGGTGGTGGCAAGGTCTTGGAATTCTTTGATAATCCAAACCACGATATGTTATTTGTTGGCTAATACATAGGATTCGGCGGTGCAAACAAATCTGTTTTCCAGACAACCGCCATCTTTTCGCTCTTTTATAATTGCGGTCATTACTTGCTTGGTCATCCTGTTCTTTAACTGGCGTGTCCCGCATGTAATTCAACCTGCACGTGATGT
The DNA here is from genome assembly GCF_056431365.1 of Acinetobacter seohaensis. Classification (NCBI taxonomy): domain Bacteria; kingdom Pseudomonadati; phylum Pseudomonadota; class Gammaproteobacteria; order Moraxellales; family Moraxellaceae; genus Acinetobacter; species Acinetobacter seohaensis. Next base: position 45,914 of record NZ_JBWKMK010000050.1, on the reverse strand, counting down.
TTTGTATGCGGCATATAATCCAATTTATGCCCTTGCAAGCTATCCTGTATTGTCGCGAGAATGGCTAAGTCAACAAAGTAAGTCTGAGGCTCAATTGCGTCGTGAAAATACCGCGATGCAGGCAGAGCTATTACAGGCTCAAGTCCGTTTGCAAAAATTGTCTGAACTCTCTGCAGAAAATACCCGCCTGCGTGGTCTACTCGATACGCCTCTAATCATTGATGGACGCATGGAAATTGCTGAAGTAATTGGTACCGATGCCGATCCTTTGCGCCACATTATTGTGATTAACCGTGGTTCACAAAATCAGCTCAAAGTCGGGCAAACCGTTTTGGATGATAAAGGCATTATGGGGCAGATCATTGCTGTGTATCCACACAGTAGCCGTGTCATGTTGCTTTCTGACAAAGAACACTCACTTTCAGTGCGTTTGGAACATACAGGCATGCGAGCCATTGTGTCGGGTACGGGCGATTTAGGGCGTTTGAAAATGGAATATGTACCGACCAGTGCCAATATTCAGGTTGGAGAGAAAGTCTATAGCTCAGGCTTGGGCGAGCATTTCCCTGCAGGATATTTGGTTGGAAGCATTGCCAAAATCAGCCGACATAATTCTGGTGAGTTTGCACAAATTGATGTGATGCCTGCAGCACAATTGGCGGGTGGTCATCATGTGGTGGTGCTGTTCTCAGAATCTTTAGCGAAGGAGCAGCCAAATGCCAATCGCTAAAATTGGACAAACCCGACTCGGACAAAACAAGAATAAAGATCCACTATTTCCGATTATTTTTTCTGTAATTGCTGCATCTGTACTCATGGTGTATCCGCTGTCTTATACAGGCTCGGGTTGGCGACCATTGTTTATGTTGATGGTGACCTTGTTTTGGGTGCTTGGGCAACCAACTTGGTGTGGTATTTGGTTTGCCTTTGGTACAGGCTTGTTTGCAGACTTGCTCCTCGATGCACCTTTGGGCATGAATGCCTTGAGTTTTGTGGTGATTACTTTTGTGGCGCGTTTCCTGACTCGTGAGCGCCGTATTATGACGTTTGCGAATTTATGGGTCATTAGTGTAATCGCAATTTTGGCTCACCTCGCCCTGATTTGGGTGATGCAAGTCATGGGTGGGATTCAGTTCCCATTTGCCCGTCATTGGCAACCTTTGCTGAGTAGTATTTTGCTCTGGCCTGTGCTGTATTATTTCTTGCGAAAATGGCGCATTTAATTCTTGCCTCAAGTTCACCGCGCCGTCGGGAACTCCTGCAACAGCTTGGGCTGGAATTTGAAATTTACAGTCCAGACATCGATGAATCTATTTTAGCGGGCGAAGATGTTGCCGCGTATGTTGAGCGGTTGGCATGTGCCAAAGCCGATGCGGTTTTACGGCTATTTCCTGATGCTATTGTGATTGCTGCCGATACCAGTCTAGGCGTAGATGGGCAGATTTTGGGCAAGCCAGAATCCAAAGCACATGCCTTTGCCATTTGGTCACAACTTTCTGGTCGAAAACATGATGTTTTTTCAGGGGTTTGTGTGCGTACAAAACAGAAAAAATCCAGTATAGTGGTACGTACACAGGTTGAATTTCAATCGCTTAGCCTAGATGATATGGAAAGCTACTGGGCAACAGGTGAGCCGATTGGAAAAGCGGGTGCTTATGCGATTCAGGGCATCGCAGCACGTTATATTCCGCGTATTGAGGGCAGTTATAGCAATGTTGTCGGCCTGCCACTCTATGAAACCGTACAGTTATTACAGACAGTTAAGGCACTAAATTAACTGCTGCACAAAAATTTTTATAATGTTTTGAGTTTTATTATGTCTGACGAGTTGTTGATTAACGTCACACCGATGGAGTGTCGGGTGGCGTTAATTCAAAACGGCACGGTCAATGAACTATTCGTTGAGCGTACAGCCAAGCGTGGTTTGGTGGGCAATATTTATAAAGGCAAAGTGGTGCGCGTGCTGCCAGGCATGCAAGCCGCTTTTGTCGATATTGGTTTATCGCGTACTGCTTTTTTGCATATCAATGACATGATTTGGCCGCGCAGCCAACCTACACCGAATGTCTTTGAATTATTGCAGCCTGGGCAAATTCTAACCGTGCAAGTGATGAAAGATATGCTCGGTACTAAAGGCGCACGACTGAGCACTGATCTTTCCATTCCTTCGCGTTATTTGGTTCTAATGCCGTATGGCAGTCATATTGGCGTATCACAACGCATTGAATCGAGTGAAGAACGTGAGCGTCTACGCGGGATCATTGAAACCATTCAGGCTGAGCATAAATTACCAGGCTCAGTGATTGTACGCACAGCAGCCGAAGGCGTCGATGAAGCGGCCTTAGTGCAAGATATGTGTTACTTGGCAAAATTGTGGGAATACATTCAGCGTAAACAAAAAAGCATTGCTGTGCCTTCTTTGATTTTTGAAGAGTTGCCGTTACCGCAACGCGTAATTCGTGATTTGGCGAATGATAACACCGCCAAAATTTATGTCGATTCTCGTGAAATTCACGCCAAATTAAAAGAATTTGTGGATGAGTTTGTGCCCAATATGCACAATCGCCTGATTTATTACCCAGGCGAGCGCCCACTGTTCGATTTATACAATGTCGAAGAAGATATTCAAAAAGCGTTGCAAACCCGTGTGGCATTAAAGTCAGGCGGTTATCTGATGATTGATCAGACCGAAGCCATGACCACCATTGATGTGAATACGGGTTCTTATGTCGGTGGTCGGACTTTAGAAGACACTGTTTTTAAAACCAATATGGAAGCCACACAGGTCATTGCCCGCCAGTTACGTTTGCGTAATTTGGGTGGCATCATCATTATCGACTTCATTGATATGCAAGAAGTACAGCATCGTGATGAAGTCTTGAGTCAGTTTGAGCGTATGCTTGAACGAGATCATGCCAAGACCAAAATTACCCAAGTGTCTGAACTGGGCTTGGTCGAGATGACCCGTAAACGCACCCGTGAATCATTAGAACATTTACTTTGTGAAGCCTGTCCAACTTGTCAGGGACGGGGATATGTCAAAACAGCAGAGTCAGTATGTTACGAAATTTTTCGAGAAATTTTAAGATACGCACGCGCATTTGAATCACAACGTGGCTTTACTGTCGTTGCGCACCCATCGGTGATTGACCGATTGTTAACTGCCGAAGCGCCAGCAGTGGCGGATTTAGAGCACTTTGTCAGCCGTGTGATTAAATTTCAGGTGGAAAATTTATATACGCAAGAGCAATACGATATCATTTTGAGCTGAAATTGTAACAGGATATCGCTAAACAGTTGTTACATCTGAAATTTTACTTTTTTGAGTGAATTCTCAATACTAAGCATACAGAGTAGCCAAAGCCGAACATCTCCCTCGGTTTAGCAAATGAGGTATGTCATGGGTATGAGTAAAGTTGTGATTCAAAAGAGTTTAAAAGTATTAGATCGTAAAGTGACACATAACGGTTATATTGTGGATGAGCAAGGTAAAGAAACTCAAATTACCACCGCAATGGTTAGCGCGGTTTGTCAGCAATTATTAAAACAGTGTCGTACTATTCAAAAATAAGGGGCAGCAATTGCCCCTTAATTGATTCTATTGAATTATTTTTCTGATGGATTGACGTATCAATCCACGATTTTATTGACCCCTTCAGGCGCATCAATAATCTGTTCAAAACGCTGAATTTCATCTTCCAAGTGTTGCAATAAGTTTTGCATTTTCGGTAAGGCATGACGACAAGCAGTTAAACCAACTTCTAATTTGTCTAAATAGCTGGTCATGGTAATGTTTAAAGCTTGTCCATCTAACACGATTGAAGCAGGGTATAGTGCATCTAGCTTTGCACCATTCCAATACAAAGGTTCACGTGGGCCAGGTACATTGGAAATCACCAAGTTAAAGGCCTGACGCTTTGGCATAATGCCTGACAAAATATTTAAACCAGCAGCGCCGTAAACAAAAGCACTATAGTTCATAATTTGATTGGCATTCATGCGCTTAAAACGCTGCTTGGCATTTTGTACACTGCGGCGCACAATTTTTAAACGCTCAAGCGGATCTTCTTTGTGCGTACCCAAGTTGGCTAAAATCATGGTGATTCGATTAGATACTTCAGAATCGTCATCACGAATAGAGGCAGGCACCATCGCAATTAAAGGTTTTTTCGGTAAAGCATATTGGCTGAGTAAGTACTCACGCAATGCGCCTGAGCAAATTGCCAGTACCACATCATTAATGGTTACGCCCAAAGCTTTAGCAATGCGATGCAAACGTGCAAACTCAAAAGATTGCGCGGCAAAACGACGTGAGGCGCTCACACGTTGGTTTAAGATGGTGCTTGGTGCTTGGAAGCTAGAAACATAATCGGGGTTACGTCCCATATCTTTAGCAACGGTTTGTGATACTTCATAAACTGCGCGAGGGGTTGCTTCAACATGACCTTTAACCCCACCAAAAATTTTCTTTAAACGGCTGACTTTCGGTTCTTTCAGACGTTTAGTACGTGGGCCTTCCACACACCAAGGCGGTACAATTCTTTTTGCATTTTCGTCATGCGATAGGGATTTTTCCACCAAACGCATGCCTGCAATACCATCTACCATAGCATGATGAATTTTAAAGAACATCGCAAAACGATTATCTTCAATACCTTCAATAATATGGCAAGTCCATAAAGGTTTGGCGCGATCAATCAGTGAACTGTGTTCTTGTGAAATATACGTTAATAATTCACGAATGCGACCTGGTTTTGGCAAGGCAATATGACGGAAGTGATGATCGAGATCGAACTCTTCATCTTCATCCCAAAATAGACCATTGAGCTTATTGTTAAATGGTGCAATAGGCATCGACTTTGAATTGCGAATATCGGCAACCAAGTCTTGAATAAAAGTGTCTGGCGCATGTTCTGGAATTTGGAATAAGAATAATCCACCCACATGCATGGGCTGTTGACGTTTTTCGAGTGATAGGAAAATAAAATCAATAGGGTGTAATGGACGCATATTGTGGATTGCCTCACTGCAATTTCTACGCTTGTTCTTATCTGAACAAGGTTTTTAGAGTTATATAAGATTTAATTCAGTATATCTTTTTTATCAAACAAATATAGTGATTTTTGCGCCATCGCAAGTCAATAAAAATCACAGTAAAACTGTGATTTTTATTGTAGTAATAGATGTGTTATTTTAAATTTCCAGCATGTAGACCGCATTCTTTGTGTGTTGCTTCTTCCCACCACCAACGCCCTTCGCGTTCATGTTGGTTCGGAAGAACAGGGCGGGTGCAAGGTTCACAGCCAATTGAAATAAAACCTTTTTCATGCAAACGATTGTATGGAATTTCCATCATGCGAATGTAATTCCACACGTCACTACTTGACCAGTTTGCCAGTGGATTGTATTTGATTAATTGCTTGTTAGGGCCTGAAAATCCTGCATCTGCTTGTACGACAGGAATATCTTGGCGTGTACCTGGACTTTGGTCTTTACGTTGACCTGTAATCCAGCCATCTAGTGTTGCCAGTTTTTTACGTAAAGGTTGAACTTTACGAATCCCACAACATTCTTGATGCCCATCTTCAAAAAAGCTAAATAAGCCTTTTTCTTGAACCAATTGTTGCACTGCTTCAGTTTCAGGAAAGCAAATTTCGATCTCAATATTATAATATTTGCGTACAGTTTCTAAAAATTGATAGGTTTCAGGATGCAAACGTCCTGTATCTAAACTAAATACACGAAATGGCACACCTAAATTGGATGCCATATCAATCAGCACTACATCCTCCGCACCTGAAAATGAAATCGCGACTTCGCCTTGCTGACTTAAGGCAAGTTTTAAAATGTCACTCGGTGATTTATCGGCATATTCAGTCGCGAGTGCATCAACAATGTCTATGGTGGGAATGGTGTGCATAAGTCTTCCTGCAGTCGGCTTGAGGGCTAATCTTTGTTCTTGAGCGGATTATTTTAATGGAATTCCTAAAAAGGTCTTATCACTAAAAAATAAATGCTTATGAATGAAATAGATTTAAAAAAGAACAAGGCAAATAACAAATCTTCGGCTATGATAGGGAAAAATTTTTACAGGTATTTTGGGAGAACCCATGGAAATCGTATGTCTTGATCTTGAAGGTGTGTTAGTTCCAGAAATTTGGATCAACTTTGCTAAAAAAACTGGCATTAAAGAACTTGAAGCAACTACACGTGATATTCCTGACTACGATGTGTTGATGACTCAGCGTTTAAATATTCTAAAACAGCATGGCTTGGGTTTGAATGATATTCAGGCCGTGATTGCGGATATGGGGCCATTCCCTGGCGCGAAAGAGTTTGTCGAGTGGGTGAGCACACACTTCCAATTGATTATTCTTTCAGATACGTTCTATGAATTTGCACATCCGTTGATGAAGCAATTGGGTTGGCCAACAATTTTCTGCCACAAGTTAGAATCAGATGAAAATGGCATGATTACCGCTTATAAATTGCGTCAACCTGATCAAAAACGTCAGGCTGTTAAAGCCTTACACGGTTTAAATTTCCGTGTAATTGCTGCAGGTGATTCATATAACGATACCACAATGCTAGGTGAAGCGGATCATGGTTTCTTATTTGATGCACCTGAGAATGTGATTGCAGAATTCCCACAATTCCCTGCAATTAATGGTTATGAAGCATTAAAAGAAGCAATTCGTGGTGCTTCGGTACGTGATATTCCAGCTTAATCTGAATATAACAAAGGGCATCATTTGATGCCCTTTGTTTTTTATGTGATATTAACTGTGCATTGATTTAGAATCGGTAGCCAATTTTTAAGCCATAACCCAATGCGTAGTTGTCGGTAAACTCACCCACAATATTACCACCCGTTTGAGCGTGAGCATCACCCAACCAAAAATATTTTACCCCAGCTTGAATAAAATAGTTTTCTGCTGGGCTATATTGACCACCTAAGCCAACACTCCAATAACCTTCTGTTGGACCTAAAGTGGTGACAGGGTTACCCGCACCAGAGTCATAACCTACAGAAGCATAGCCAGACCATTGATTGTTGAATTTACGTCCTACTCCGACTGTTGCAGACCACTGGTCATCTGAATAGTCGATGAGGTTGTTGCCACCCGAACGAGCAAATAATGCTTTTGGAGTGACAGCAAATTGATCCCAGTGCACCCAGCGAATATTTGCAAAAGCTAAGGTATTGGCTGCAATGCCTGTCTGAAAATCTAGATTAACAGATTGTGGCGTAGTTGCATCTAAACTAGCATTACTTAAGTTAACAGTTGTGCCTGCTGGTACGATAACATTAGGTGCAATCGGAGTGGCTTGTGCAAACGTGTAACTTTCATCACTTTTAGCTTTATGCTTGATTTCTGAGCGATAAGTTACTGATGCTTTAAGTGCAATTTCGGGGATTTGATAAGCAAAGCCTGCAAGCCAACCAAAAGCCTCTTCTTCATGTACTTTAATATTGTAACCACTTAAAACTTTTGAAGGGTCTTTAGGGGAGATGTATGCACGACCTCGTAAATTAATATCTGCTTCTACTGTCTGCCAAACTGGTCCAGCGTAGAAATTCCAGTTTTCTGTAGGTTGGTAACCAATTAAAGCGGTAAGATTGTGTGTTTCAACTTCAACTTTTGTGCCTTCAATTCCATTAGTAAACATGCTCTGTTCTAGGCTATACATCGCATCTGCACCAAATGGCTGGTCATATAAAAGACCTAAAGAAATTTGTTCAGTCGCTTGTACTTTAATTGCAGCGGAAGGGAAGTAATAATCTTCAGCCATATCGCTGACGTTATTTTTTATAAGATCTTTTCCTTTAACTGTTGGATCTAAAACTGAAATACCTGCTTCTGCATAATTGCCTGATTGTAAAAATGCAGCAATAGATTGACCAGAACGGTCTAAACCAGCAGCAAGCGCAGGTGTAAGTGGGAGAGTGCTAAGTAAAATAGCCGAATAAATTCTATTGAGCTTCATGGTCGTTCCCTGATGCTTTATGTAACAAAAAGTGCAGGAAAAGTAACACATTTGAAAAAAGAGTAAATGCTCAATTTCGCAGAATAAATGAACTGAATAAGTTATAAATAGCAGTTGATTAGAGTAAAAGTACTATTTTAAAGTCTTAAGTAAATGAATTTTATTAAATAATTTATTAGGGTGATGTTTGGGTAAATATGAGTTTAATTGCTTTAAATTTAAACATTAGTTAACACTTGTATAAAAACGAGTAGTTTTAAGTGCAAAAAAAGCCACCCCCGAAGGGTGGCTCTTTTGAAAAAAAATTGAATTAGAAGCGGTAACCGATTTTTAAACCGTATGCCCATGCATCGTTGTCTTCAAACTCTGCAACATAATCAGAACCGCCTGCTTGAGCACCTGTTTGGGCTTTAGCATCACCCAACATGAAGTATTTTACACCACCTGCAATAAAGTAGTTTGGTGCAGGTGAGTATTGAACCCCTAGACCCACGTTCCAATAACCTTCAGTAGGACCAAGAGTTGATACAGGGTTACCTGCGCCAGAATCCCAACCTACAGATACGTTGCCAGCCCATTGGTCATTTAATTTACGACCTACACCTACGTTTGCAGACCATTGGTCATCTGAATATTCTACAAGAGAAAAACCATTTGGACGCTTAACTAAAGGACCAACAGCTTCTGCAGCTTTACCAAACTTATACGGTGTGATTGAGAAATCTTTCCAGTTCACCCAGCGTACATTTGCAAATGCCACAGTATTTGCCATGATGCCTGTTTGGAAGTCTAAGTTCACCGATTGTGGTGTTGTAATTTTAGTTTTACCTTCAGCTGTGTTAGCTGCTGAAAACTTTGTTACTGCTTGGCCAATTCCTGCGATTTGTTGTGGTGTTAAACCTAAACTTGGTAGTTGACCAGCAAGACCTGGTAATGCAGCTGCTAAAGGAGTAGCTAGACTTAAGTTTTCATTGGCAACGAATTCATGATCAATTTCAGAGCGGTAAGTGACTGAAGCTTTTAATGCAATTTCAGGAATTTGAAATGCTGCACCAGCTAACCAACCTGCAGCAGAGTCTTCTTTAATGTCTGCATCGTATCCATTAAAAACGCTGTAAGCTGAGCCGCGTAGTTTTACATTACCTTTAATGGTTTGATATACACCACCACCATAAATATTAAAATTCTCAGTTGGTTGGAAGCCAAAAATCATAGAAATGTTTTGTGTATCAACTTCAACTGAAGTACTGCCTGTAGTAGCGCCGCCAATAGCTGTTGTTATAATTGGTAGTGTACTTAGTACTCGATCTGTTGGTGCAGCAACAAAAACATTATTACCTGAATATTCGGCATCAGCACCAAAGGGTTGGTCGTAAAGCAGACCAAAAGAGAAGTTATCAGTAAGTTGGAATTTTAGTGCGGCACTTGGGAAATAGTAATCGCCCGCCATATCACCAATTTGACGATTTGTTGTGCTTGTGCCAGCTTCCTGTCCAGATACATCTGGATCTAATACAGAAATACCTGCTTCAAAATAGTTACCCGGTTGTAAGAATGCAGAGATTGACTGACCTGAACGATCTAGAGCAGCGGCAAATGCCCCGGTCATTGGTACAGTTGCTAAAATCATTGCTGTGCTTAGTGCTTTTAATTTCATTATACATTTCCCTTGGGCTATAAAGTCTTTTATGACAGTTTTTGTTGATGCTTTATGCTTTCATCTAGGATGATTTCGGCTTGTGCAAACCGAGACCATTTGTTACTCCATGTGACAAAAATATCACAATTAAAATAAGAGTAAATGCTCTAGAAAAAACTAATCAGTATAAAAAACACGCTGAATAGAGTATTTGTTCTAATTGGTATGGGTTTTTAGCTTGTTAGTCATTGAAATTAAATAATAAAATTTAAAAATCAATCTCTTGTTTAAATGTTTTTAATTGGTTAAAAAAAATACTTTTTTATCAAAACTCATTTTGTTGCAAGGCATATCTTGCAACAAAATGGGGTGCATTAACGTGTGGTTTTTCCAAGCTTTGCCAATAAAATAACAGGAATAAGACCGACCAATACAATTAGCAAGGCAGCCACAGCACCATCTTCATAGGTTCCTCTAGAAGCTTCTGCATACAATTGGGTAGCGAGTGTTTCCATATTTAGAGGACGGAGCAATAAAGTTGCTGGCAGCTCTTTCATGCAGTCTACAAAAATTAATAAAGCTGCAGAAATAATGGCAGGACGTAATAATGGCAAGTGCACACGCCATAAAATCGCAAAGCTGTTTTGTCCTAAATTACGTGCAGCATCATCAAAAACACCATGAATACGGTTATAGCCTGACTCAATGCCGCCCACCGAAATAGCTAAAAAACGCACAGCGTAAGCATAAATGAGGGTAAAACTAGTACCGAGAAATAATAAACCTGTGTGTATCCCTAATTTAAATTCTAAAAAGTCGGCAATGGCATGATCAATTTTGCCCAAAGCTAGCATGAGACCAATCGCTAAAACGGTTCCTGGAATAGCATAGCCTAAACTGGCAATGCGGCTAAACCAGCTGTGTTTGCTAAAACGTGCCGCACTGACAATAAAGAAACCAATCAAAATGGTGACGATGGTGGCAAGGCTGGCAAGGATTAGTGTGTTGATTGAGGCTTGGATTAGGAAATCTGAAAAGCCTGCATATTGAATGCGTTTGTAAGATTCTACAAGTAAGTGACTGGTGGGAATTAAAAAGCCAATACAAACAGGAATTAAGCCCAAGCCTAATAACACAAGCGCTTTAAGCCCTTTGACCGATTGTGCAGGCATTAAACGGCTGCGTTGAGCCGAGTTCATATAGCGCTGTTTACGTCGTCCTAAACGCTCTACTAAAACTAATAGAGTAATGATCATCAACATGAAAATGGCAATTTGCGCTGCGCCTGCCAAGTCGGATTGATTGGTCCAGGTTGAATAAATCGACAAAGTTAAGGTTTTAATACCTAAAAATTCTGTTGCGCCAATATCATTAATGGTTTCCATTAAAACCAGACTGGTACCCACAGCAATGGCAGGACGTGCCAGTGGAATCGCAACCCGTAAAAACACTTGATCGGGTTTTAATCCTAAGGTACGTGCCACTTCAATTAAACTGGCCGATTGCATCAGAAACATCGCACGAGTGCTTAAATACACATAGGGATACAGCACAAAGCTCAATAAGAAGATGCCGCCCCAAACAGTACGAATATTAGGAAACCAAAACTGTTGTAATTCTAAATTAAACCCATCGCGCAGGATGCTTTGCACAGGACCGATAGGATGCAAAATGTCGATATAGCTATACGCAATAATATAAGTCGGTACGGCTAAAGGCAGCAGTAAGGCCCAATCTAAAAATGCCCGTCCACGAAATTGATACGCCGTTACAATCCACGCACTGCCCGTACCAAGCAGGATGGTAAAAATCCCCACACCCAACAATAAAATTCCTGTTTCTGCCAACGTGTGTGGAATCACATAACGCAGCAGATGTCCCCAAATTTCACTATCGCCTTGTAATGCTGTCCAAATTAAAGCGAGCACAGGTAAACAGGCGAGTAGTGTCAATAACCCACTGAGCGAAAATAAAAAATTAAATTTATTTTTAAGCATTGCAATAGAGGTACTAAATAAGGGGAGGGAACAGCTGAGCATCTTACAGTGCAAAGCGCTGCACTGTAAGATAAAAGCAGAAAATTTTAGCGGTTAAACTGGACTTTATCGACCAATAAGTTTGCAGCTTTACGGTGACGTGCAATATCGCTTAAACGAATCGAATCGATATTGAGTTTACCGAAGCTAGCAATAATCGGGTCAATTTTTACCCCAGGTTTGACTGGGTATTCAAAGCCGTTTTGTGCGTAGATGGCTTGTGCATGATCTGAAGCTAAAAACTCAAGCAGTTGCACGGCTTCTTTGCGGTTTGGTGCATGTTTTGAAACCACTGCACCCGATACGTTGACATGCGTTCCACCATTTTTAAAACGCGGAAGTACCACGTTAATGGCATTGCCCCAGCGTTTTTGTTCCGCGTCACCTGTACGCATAGTGCCGACATAATAGGTGTTGGCAACGCCAATATCACAAATTTTACCTAAAATATCACGCGCCACATCTCGGTCACCACCACTTGCTGGGCGTGCTAAATTGGCTTTCACGCCACGCAACCAAGTTTCGGCTTGTTTTTCACCATGATGGGCAATATACGCTGCAATTAAAGCAGTGTTATATGGATGGTTGCCTGAACGAATACAGATTTTATTTTTCCATTTTGGATTGGCTAAATCTTCATAAGTAATCGCATTAAGCGGTGTACGGTCTTTAGAGGCGTAGACTGCACGTGCACGCATCGACAAAGCATACCAATGACCATTGGCAGCTCGTAAATTGGCAGGAATTGCGCTATTTAAGGTTTTAGAACTTACGCGCTGGGTTAAACCACTTTCTACTAAATCAACCAAATTGCCAAAATCTACAGTCAGCATCACATCGGCAGGAGAACGACGACCTTCTGCTTTTACACGTTCCAATAAACCATCTTTAATAAAAACCGTATTGACTTTTACCCCAGTTTTTTGGGTAAATTCGGTTAATAAGGTTTGAATCAGCACAGGTTCGCGCGTGGTGTATAAATTGACTTCCGCTGCTTGTGCGACACTTGCACCAAATGCAAGTAAACCTGTAACAAGCAATGATAAATTAGACAGTGGTTTCATGCAGTATTCCTAATTAAAAATTTAAACCTGAACAGCAGCTTGAGTAGAAGATGAAGCAGTGGGTGATTGTTCATCAGACGCCAAGAAATAACAGCTGTTTAAATTGACAGAAACATAGACTTGTTCAGCGGGCTGAATATCTTGAAGATGACTGACTTGCGCCAAAAGAGTGAGATCGTGATCGCGTAGTTTTAGACGCAGTTGTTGCGCATGTCCCATAAAACTGGATGACACAACGCTTGCGGGCAACGCATTTTCACTTGGTGTTTGGCTGACACGCAAGTGATGCGGACGGAAGCAGCAGACCAGTGAATCTTGAGCGGTGGTATGTTCTGGCAAATCAATCTTGCCAAATACGGTATGAATTTCTTGGTGATCGATTTGCGCTGGGATTTCATTCAATGCGGAAAAATAGCGTGCAGCAAACAAGGTTTTAGGCTGTAAATAAAGTTGTTTCGGTGAACCAATTTGAATAATTTGCCCTTGATGCATCAAAATAATTTGATCGGCAATTTGCAATGCTTCTTCTGGGTCATGTGTCACGATAACCGTAGTCGTTACAGTTTGTTTGAGGAGTTGAATGGTATTTTGACGAATTTGATCACGCAGACGATGATCCAAATTTGAAAAAGGTTCATCCATCAACAAAACTTGCGGTTCTGGTGCTAAGGCACGTGCTAAGGCAACGCGTTGTTGTTCGCCGCCCGAAAGTGTATATGGATAGCTGTCTTGATGATGCAACATGGAAACATGCGCTAAAGCTTGTTTGGCAATGGTTTCCCGCTGCGCTTTGGGAAATTTCTTTAAGCCAAACATAACATTGTCTAACACACTTAAATGTGGGAAAAGTGCGTAATCCTGAAACACTAAACCAATATGGCGTGCTTCCGCAGGAATCTGTGCTTGCTCACTCCACAAGGTATTTTGTTCCAGTTGGATTGTGCCGCTGCTTGGTGTTTCCAAGCCTGCAATCAGACGTAGCATTGTGGTTTTGCCGCAGCCTGAATGACCTAATAAACACACAATTTGTCCACTCATCGCTGACCATGTTGCTTGTTGCACTGCAAAACGCGAACCAAACTTTTTACTGAGCTGTTGGATCGTCAAGACATTGGCAGGTTGAGCAGCGTACGCATTCATAGTTTATTCACACGACAAATTTTGTGCTCAAATGATAACTAAGAATTCTTCTCATGTAGAGTCTTTTTATCATTTAGAATGTAAATGATGTAGCTTTTGCTACAAAAAAGTTGAAATATCAACTGAAAAGAATGGGTTGGAATTTAAATTATTTTAAGTGCAGCACTTTATTTATGGGCTATTAAAAGGGGGGGCTTAAAAGCAAAAAGTTACTGCCGAAGCAATAACTTTTTAATTTTTAGAAATCTGTACTATGCGTACTATGCAAATTAAGGTTTTTTCGCATTAAGCACTCTAAATAAAATGTACATCAAGACCACCCATAGAGGAATCATAATGACTGATTCTTTAAAGCCTTGTGTCCACATAATATAAAGTACCACTGCAATAAACGCTAAAACCAAATAGTTGCTAAATGGTGACCATAGCGCAGGGAACTTAGTTGGAATCGCTAATTTTTTCAGTGTGCTGGTAAATTTAAGGTGAGTCAAACTGATCATCGCCCAGTTTAAAACCAATGCACCCACAACAATATACATGAGGTGGCTTAAAGCTTCTTCGGGTACAAAGTAGTTCAACAATACACAGCCGAAAATTAATACCGCAGAGAATAATACTGCTGGAATTGGCACACCTTGTTTATTCACTTTTAGGAAAATTTTTGGTGCGTTACCTTGTTTGGCCAAACCAAACAGCATACGGCTGTTGGCATACATCCCACTGTTATACACAGAAAGTGCCGCAGTCAAAATCACGAAATTCAGTAAGTGCGCTGCCCATTCAATGCCCATTTGACTAAAAATCATTACGAATGGACTTTTATCTAAACCACCTAAATCTAACTGATTCCAAGGCACTAAAGACAATAGAATGGTGAGTGAACCGATATAGAAAATTAGAATACGGAACACCACTTGGTTAATGGCTTTAGGAATGGTTTTTTCAGGATCTTGCGCTTCTGCGGCAGCCATACCAATCAACTCAATGCCGCCAAAGGCAAACATGAGGAATGCAAGCATGAAGAACAGACCTTCAAAGCCATTCGGGAAGAACCCCCCATGCGCCCAAAGGTTGCTGAATGATGCGGTTGAATTGGCATCTGCAGAAAGTAAGAGATATAAACCAAACACAATCATCGAAACCACAGCAGCGACTTTAATGATTGCTAGCCAGAATTCTGACTCACCATAGAACTTTACATTGCCCAAGTTAATAATGGTAATCACAATGAAAAAGAACAGTGCCGAAGTCCAAGCAGGAATATGCGGCCACCAGTAGTTAATATATTTGGCAACTGCGGTGAGTTCTGCCATTGCCACCAAAATATACAAAATCCAGTAGTTCCAACCTGCTAAAAAGCCAGGGAATTTACCTGCATATTTATAGGCAAAGTGACTGAATGATCCTGCAACGGGCTCATGAACAATCATTTCCCCCAATTGGCGCATAATTAAAAATGCAATAAGACCACCAATGGCGTAACCCAAAATAATAGAAGGGCCAGCAGATTGGATGACCTGCGCGGAACCTAAGAATAAGCCTGTACCAATTGCTCCACCCATGGCAATCAATTGAATATGGCGGTTCTTTAAGCCACGCTGAAGTTGTGAAGACTCGTTGTTCAAAGTATTCAGCCCGACAAGGAAAAAGTGACAAGATTGTAATAGATCAAATTTCATTAGCCTAGTAGCTAGACAATAATGAAATAAATTTATGATAAATATTAAAATATTTTATGGTTTTTATTTGTATAAAAGATAAGTGAATCAATATATTAATTTTATTTTTGCCTTATAAATCAAGATGACTGGTTAGGGTAAAATTTACCAAATGTTGTTTTTTTATACTTAAGTCAAGACCGCGATACCTTTTGAATAAAAACCGTTATGATGCAAAAGGGTCTTTTTATATGGCCATAACAATCAAAAAACAAGGGAATAAAATTCATGCGTTTTGCACCACAAGTTAAAATTCCAGCGACTTATATGCGCGGCGGTACCAGTAAAGGCGTATTTTTTAAACTTGATGATTTACCTGCAGCGGCACAGCAGCCAGGCAAAATTAGAGATCAAATTTTATTACGTGTGATTGGCAGTCCAGACCCTTATGCCAAACAAATTGATGGAATGGGTGGTGCAAGCTCGAGTACCAGTAAAACCGTAATTTTAGCCAAAAGCACTCAACCCGATCACGATGTCGATTATTTGTTTGGGCAAGTTTCGATTGATCAGCCATTTGTAGATTGGAGTGGCAACTGCGGTAACTTAACGGCTGCAGTCGGTGCATTTGCGATCAGCAATGGCTTGGTTGATGCCAGTAAAATTCCAGAAAATGGCATTTGTACCGTACGTATTTGGCAGAAAAATATTGAAAAAACCATTATTGCGCATGTTCCAATGACGCATGGTCAGGTGCAGGAAACGGGTGATTTTGAGTTGGATGGCGTGACTTTTCCTGCCGCAGAAGTACAAATTGAATTCTTAGACCCTGCCGATGATGGCGAAGAAGGTGGGGCAATGTTCCCAACTGGAAATGTGGTGGACACTTTGCATGTGCCAGATATTGGAACATTCCAAGCGACCTTTATTAATGCGGGTATTCCAACAATTTTCCTAAATGCAGAAGAAATTGGTTATACAGGCACAGAACTGCAAGATGCAATCAATGGTGATGCACAAGCTTTGGCACGTTTTGAAACCATTCGCGCTTATGGTGCTAAACAAATGGGGCTGATTCAGGAAATTGCTGAAGCTGAAAAACGTCAGCATACGCCAAAAATTGCCTTTGTTTCTGCGCCAAAAAGTTATGTATCTTCAAGTGGTAAACAAATTCAGGCTGAGGACACCGATTTATTGGTACGTGCATTGTCGATGGGTAAATTACACCATGCCATGATGGGCACAGCAGCAGTCGCGATTGGTACAGCCGCAGCTATTCCGGGAACATTGGTCAACTTGGCTGCGGGCGGGGGTGAGCGTGAAGCTGTACGTTTTGGACATCCATCAGGTACGCTTCGTGTGGGTGCGCAAGCCGTGCAGGAAAATGGACAATGGCAAGTCAAAAAAGCTGTGATGAGCCGTAGTGCACGTGTATTAATGGAAGGTTGGGTGCGTGTACCTGCGGAAACATTAGAATAAGTTTTGCTTCGAACAGACCCTAGTTAACTAAATGCAGCCTCTATTTCGATAGGGGCTTATTTATGGCTGAAATGTTATATCAGTTCAGTTAAGGCTTAAAAAACTTTGAATTACAGGTACAATGCTGCAACACAGGCAGCTTACTGCTTATTAGACATGAACCAACAACTCGAGGCGAATGTGTCATCACTTCACGATTTACAGGCGCATGCATTAACCGCAGCCCAACAACGTATTCAGCAAGACTTGCTTACCGCTTTAGAGGCTTTTGCATTGCCAGAACCGTTAAAGTCTGCCGTGCATCATGCCGTCATGTTGGGTGGTAAGCGTGTTCGTCCTGCCTTGTGTTATGCCACCGCAGCGTTAAGACCGAATCAGAACTTTGCTGCGGTACGCCGCGCTGCGGTTGCGATTGAACTAATTCACTGCTACTCATTGGCACATGATGATTTGCCATGTATGGACAATGACTTGTTGCGTCGTGGGCAACCAACTTGCCATGCGGCGTATGGTGAAGATACTGCATTGTTGGCAGGCGACATTTTACAGTCGATGGCATTTGAAATTTTAGGCAGTCGTTTGTTTGATCAGGCTGTTGCAGTAGATCAAGGCATTGTGCTCAAANACTTTGGAAAATATCCACCGTAATAAAACAGGGGCGTTAATTTCTGCAGCGGTGATGATGGCAGCTGTGACCGTGTTTGATGGACGAGATAAAGCGATTCCGCAATTGCGTGAATATGCACAGGCGATTGGTTTAGCCTTTCAGGTACAAGACGATATTTTAGATATTATTTCGGATACTGAAGTACTAGGTAAAACTGCAGGGAAAGATGAACAAGTTGAAAAATCGACCTATCCTGCACTCATGGGCTTGGAAAAAGCACAAGCTTATGCACAAGAATTGCACGATCAAGCCTTTGCTGCGTTGGCATATTTTAAAACTGATACCGTCTTAGAGTTACAGCAAATTTCCGAGTTTTTATTGTCACGTAAAAGCTAAATTATTCTAGATGGAGGGCTTGTGGCTCTCAATACTCAAAAGCGAGCAGATGCTCGCTTTTTTGTGCTTTATGAAAGTGTTGGCTGTTTTAAGCAACACACTTTAATGCAGATTCTATACGGCTTTATTCTTGTAGCGTTGCATCAGGTGGTAAAATTGCTTTGCCTTGTTTTAAGCTGTCTAAAGCCTCGCGGTTAAAATCTACCAACAAAGAATTATTTTGTGGATCAATCGCATAACGGCTAATTAATTTTTGATCGCCTTGTAAGGTTTCAAGGCGGTATTCATCTGCAATATTCATAATGCCGTCTAAATTAATGGTGGCAGATGCTTTGTCTTGGCGAAATAACTCGTAAATATCACGCAGGTCAAAAATTGCATTTTGTGCGTCAGGATGTTTTTCAAAATAATTTTGCAAATGACGAATAAATAATTGCGCAAACATAAAGTAATTTGGTTTGTGGGTATAGTCTAAGCTCATGTGTTTACTCCTTATTATTCAAATTTTTAATGCTTACTAGGAATAGCACACTCTGGGTGAAAAATTAAAGAAACTCAGGGTCTAAGTTGCAAAAACTACACAAAATTTTGTGCGGCTTAAACTAAGCTGAAACCTGAAGTTGCGATGATCTCTCTATAAATTTAAAAACTTTGCAACGAACCGCTCAATTGGTGTTTTGGAAAAAATAATCACAACTGACTTATCTATTTGTTAAAGCGATTAAGAGCCCTACGGAGTAGTGGAATTCTAAAATATCAAGTATTTGAATAAAAAATCATCCGAAAGACTAAGACTTATGAACTAGCAAGTGAAATCATAAATCAGGTACAATTGGCGTGATTAATTTTGTGTTTGGTGTATTTGAAGGCCAATACATACATTCTTTGTTAATAAATAGGCCTGCCAGGAGTTATCCCCGCATGAGTGCCATTACTCCATACGAATGGGCAATTATTGCCTTCGTGATCGGCGTTACATTTTTATGCGTCTTTATGCTAACCGTTCCTTTACTCCTTGGGGGTAAATCATGGGGGCGTGCGAAGCAAGAGCAGTTTGAGTCGGGTGTTGTAGGTGCTGGTGGAGCACGTATCCGCTTATCTGCAAAGTTCTATTTGGTTGCAATTTTCTTCGTTGTTTTCGACTTAGAAGCACTTTATCTATACGCATGGGCAGCTTCTGTTCGTGAAGTAGGTTGGGTGGGCTTTGCAACGGCTGCTGTATTTATTTTAGTTTTACTCGTTGGCTTAATTTATGAATTATCAACTGGTGCGCTGAACTGGGCTCCATCTGATAAGCTTAAAGCAGCAGGGATTAAACCTAAAATTGGTTCGCCAAATATGGATCTTGCAGAAATCACACGCTTTAACTCAATTGAAGAATTGGTAACGGACCCTACCGGTCAAATTCCAGCTCAATCCTCTGGTCGTGTAAAAAAATCTGCGACTACCTCATCTGACAAGGAGTAACTCGGGATGAAATATACCTTAACCCGTGCGAATCCCGATGCTGATCAATATCCACTTCAAGAGCGTCAGATCGTAACCGATCCGCTTGAAGAAGAAGTGAATAAAAATGTGTTCATGACTCGTTTAGAGGACTTGGCACATACAGCAGTAAACTGGGGACGTAAGAACTCAGTTTGGCCGTTTAACTTTGGTACATCGTGCTGCTACGTAGAGTATGCAACTACCTTAACAGGTGTGCATGACTTGTCACGTTTTGGTGCAGAAGTTATTCGTGCTTCACCGCGTCAGGCAGACTTGATGATTGTTGCAGGTACGTGTTTTGTGAAAATGGCACCTGTAATTCAACGTTTGTACGAGCAAATGCTTGAGCCTAAGTGGGTAATCTCAATGGGCGCATGTGCAAACTCAGGTGGTATGTACGACATTTATTCAGTTGTGCAAGGTGTGGATAAAATCATTCCTGTGGATGTGTACATTCCGGGTTGCCCACCACGTCCTGAAGCATTAATCCAAGCATTGATGTTATTACAAGACCAAATTCAATTAGAGCGTCGTCCGTTGTCTGCGGTGATTGGTGATGATCTTAAGCCAGTATATAAGCCGAAGATGATGCCAGAACGTGACCGTAAGAATGCGCAGCGTATTGCGGTGAAAAACTTACGCTCTATGGATGAAATTAAATAATTTAAACGTACAAATATTGATGCACCCGACGGGTGTAGTTGTCGTTTAGGTTGACTGAATTTGTATTAAATAGGAAGCCAAGCCAATGGCTGAAACTGACATTGCTATGCCAGAATCAACAGCAGTTGATTCACGCCCAGCATTTGCAATTGTAGAAGAGCTCAAAACCAAATTTGGTGAGAACTTCTATGTGCAAACGACTTTTGAAGATTTTCCAACAGTCTGGGTTGAGCGCGCACGTGTACAAGAAGTTTTAATGTTCTTGCGTACAGTGTCACGTCCATACGTGATGTTGTTCGACTTGTCTGCGGTAGATGAGCGTTTGCGTACTCACCGCGATGGTCTACCTGCGTCTGACTTTACTGTGTTCTATC
This sequence comes from Acinetobacter seohaensis, assembly GCF_056431365.1. Lineage (NCBI taxonomy): Bacteria > Pseudomonadati > Pseudomonadota > Gammaproteobacteria > Moraxellales > Moraxellaceae > Acinetobacter > Acinetobacter seohaensis. The sequence continues at coordinate 25,381 of NZ_JBWKMK010000050.1, read as the reverse complement.
ACTTGTTATCGCTAGAGCGTAACACGGACATTCGTATTAAAGTTGCGTTGAATGAGAGTGATCTCAATATTCCAACAGCAACCAACATTTGGCCAAATGCCAACTGGTACGAGCGTGAAGCTTACGATATGTTTGGTATCAACTTCGAAGGGCATCCAATGCTTCGTCGTATCTTGTTGCCAACATATTGGGAAGGTCATCCGTTACGCAAAGAGTATTCTGCACGTGCAACGGAATATACACCGTATATGCAGAACCAAGCCAAACAAGACTTCGAGCAAGAACACCTTCGCTTTGTGCCTGAAGATTGGGGCTTAAAGCGCGGTAATAAAGACGAAGACTTCATGTTCCTGAACTTGGGTCCTAACCACCCATCTGCGCACGGTGCGTTCCGTGTAATTTTGCAGTTGGATGGTGAAGAAGTGAAAGACTGTGTGCCAGATATCGGCTATCACCACCGTGGTGTGGAAAAGATGGCTGAGCGTCAAACTTGGCATTCATTCATTCCTTATACAGACCGTGTGGACTACTTGGGTGGTTGTGCGCAAAACATGCCGTATGTCATGGGTGTGGAACAACTGGCAGGCATTACTGTGCCAGACCGCGCACAATGTATCCGTGTCATGATGTCGGAATTGTTCCGTATCAATAACCACTTATTGTTCATTGGTACTGCAATTCAGGATGCGGGCGGTATGACCCCTGTATTCTATATGTTCGCAGACCGTCAAAAAATCTACGATGCGATTGAAGCTATTACGGGTTACCGTATGCATCCAGCATGGTTCCGTATCGGTGGTACCGCACACGACTTACCAAACAACTGGCAACACCTGATTCGTGAAATCTTAGAGTGGATGCCAAAACGTATGAACGAATACTACACTGCGGCATTACGCAACTCGGTATTCATGGGTCGTACGCAAGGCGTAGCGCAGTATGATGCGAAATCTGCCTTGGCTTGGGGTGTGACAGGTACTGGTTTACGTGCAACAGGTATCGACTTTGACGTGCGTAAATACCGTCCATACAGTGGTTATGAAAACTATGACTTCGAAGTACCTGTAGAGTACGAAGGCGATGCTTACGCTCGTGTACTGGTTCACTTCCGTGAAATCGAAGAGTCATTGAAAATCATCAAACAATGTCTAGATAACATGCCATCTGGTCCATATAAAGCAGACCATCCATTGGCTGTTCCACCACCAAAAGACAAGACATTACAAGATATTGAAACCCTGATTACGCACTTCTTAAGCGTGTCTTGGGGTCCTGTAATGCCTGCTGGTGAAGCATCTGTAATGGCAGAAGTGGTGAAAGGTGCATCGAATTACTACTTGACTTCAGATAAGTCAACGATGAGTTACCGTACCCGTATTCGTACACCAACTTTCACGCATTTACAGCAAATGCCTTCTGTGATTAACGGCAGTCTGGTATCTGACTTAATCATTTATTTAGCGACCATTGACGTCGTAATGGCAGACGTGGATCGCTAAGGGGTAAACGCATTATGATGATTTTGACTGATAAAAAGCCACGTGTGAATGTTGAAGGGATTTTGACTGCGGAAGAAATCCATGAAATTGAACATCACATTGGTCATTATCCGTACCCACGTGCAGCATCTTTAGATGCCTTGAAGTGTGTACAGCGCCGTAATGGCTGGGTAGATGATGCGCAGTTAAATGCGATTGCACAGCTTCTAACCATCAGCGTTGCTGATTTAGAAGGTGTTGCAACATTCTATAACCGTATTTATCGCCAGCCTGTAGGTCGTCACGTGATTTTATTGTGTGACTCGATTGCATGCTTCCTGATGGGTGCAGAAACACTGGCAGAAGCATTCCAGCGTGAATTAGGCATTCAGTTTGGTCAAACGACTGCAGATGGTCGTTTCACGTTATTGCCAATTTGCTGTTTAGGAAATTGCGATAAGGGCCCAACCTTGATGATTGATGAAGATACTCACGGTTTAGTTGAGGTGACATCGGTGCAACAGTTATTGGAGAAGTATGTATGAATACCGAACCAAGACCAATTTATGGTGACGGTAACCCAGAAACGCATCCATTAACTTGGCGTTTAAGCAAGCAAGAGCACGTGCGTAATGCAGATGATTACGAAGCACTAGAAGGCTATGCAGGCTTTAAGAAAGCGATTTCTATGCCGCCTAAAGATGTGCTTGAAGTCATTAAAGCTGCGACAGTAAAAGGTCGTGGTGGTGCAGGCTTCCCAGCAGGGATCAAATGGTCACTGATGGCGCCAAACGACAATTCAGGTCCACGTTACCTGATTTGTAATGCCGATGAGATGGAACCGGGTACTTTCAAAGACCGTTTGTTGATGGAAAAACTTCCACACCAACTGATTGAAGGTATGCTGATTGCTGCGTACACGCTTGAAGCTACCCACGGCTATATCTTTATTCGTGGCGAATACATCGAAGCTGCACAGTACTTAAATGAAGCGATTGAGCAAATTCGTGCCAAAGGTTATTTGGGCGAAAACATTTTAGGTACTAACTGGGGCTTTGAGCTATACGTGCATACAGGCGCAGGTCGTTATATCTGTGGTGAAGAAACCGCATTGATTAACTCGCTTGAAGGTCGCCGTGCAAACCCACGTACTAAACCACCATTCCCGCAAGTTGCAGGGGCATGGGGTCGTCCAACGATTGTCAACAACGTAGAAACCTATAACAACTTACCTGCAATCATGTTACGTGGTGCAGAGTGGTATATCGGTTTATCTGCAGGCAAATCGAAAGATCCTGGCACAAAAATTTACGGTGCGTCAGGTAAAGTGAAATTCCCTGGCCTATGGGAACTTCCATTTGGTACGACTGCACGTGAAGTGATTGAAGACTATGCGGGTGGCATGCGTGATGGCTTGAAGCTAAAAGCATGGTTACCAGGTGGTGCATCTACTGACTTCTTGGCAGCAGAACACATTGACTTGCCAATGGATGCAGAAAGCATCATGAAGGCAGGTTCACGTTTAGGTACGTGTTTGCTTATGGTGGTCGATGAAACCCAGTGTATGGTTTCTGCAACCCGTAACTTAGAAGAATTCTTTGCGCGCGAATCATGTGGTTTCTGTACCCCATGTCGTGATGGTTTACCGTGGGCTGTAAAAGCACTCAAAGCAATTGAAAATGGCGAAGGGAAAGAAGAAGACATTCAACATCTTCAAGAACTCACCAAAAAATTGTGGATTGGTAAGACCTTCTGTGCTCACGCACCAGGTGCGATGGAGCCATTAATGGGCGCACTCAAATATTTCCGTGGCGAGTTTGAAGCAAAAGTGGCAAATAGCCGTCCTGCTGCTCAAGCTAGCAACGTAGAACAAGCTTAAGGAATTCGACTATGGCTACAATTCATGTCGATGGAAAATCGTACGAAGTCAATGGCTCGGAAAACTTGCTGCAAGCATGTTTGAGCCTTGGGATCGACATTCCGTACTTTTGTTGGCATCCATCCTTAGGTTCTGTCGGTTCTTGCCGTCAATGTGCCGTGACCCAATATGCGAACCCTGAAGATACTCGTGGTCGCTTGGTGATGTCATGTATGACACCTGCTGCTGACAATACCTATATCTCGATTGAAGACAAGGAAGCAACTGAGTTCCGTGCTTCAATTGTAGAGTTCTTGATGACCAACCACCCACACGACTGTCCAGTCTGTGAAGAAGGTGGTCACTGTCATTTACAAGATATGACTGTAATGACACAGCACGATCGTCGTCGTTACCGCTTTACTAAACGTACTCACTATAACCAAGAGCTTGGTTCGTTCATCGCGCATGAAATGAACCGTTGTATCGCGTGTTATCGTTGCGTGCGTTACTACAAAGACTATGCAGGCGGTACAGACTTTGGTGTCTATGCCAACGCATCACGTGTTTACTTTGGTCGTCCTGAATCGGGTACTTTGGAATCTGAATTCTCAGGTAACTTGACTGAAGTCTGTCCAACAGGTGTATTCACCGACAAAACTCACTCTGCGCGTTATAACCGTAAGTGGGACATGCAGTATGCGCCTAGCGTATGCCAAGGCTGTTCTTCAGGTTGTAACATCTCTCCAGGTGAGCGTTATGGCGAATTGCGTCGTGTAGAAAACCGCTTTAACGGTGAAGTCAACCAATACTTCCTATGCGATAAAGGTCGATTCGGTACAGGTTATGTGAACCGTGAAGATCGTCCACGTCAGCCTCAGTTCCGTAACGGTGCGAGCGTAGAAACCGTTTCTGTAGATGCTGCACTTGATACGATTATTGCCAAAGTTCAAGGCAAAAAAGTTTTGGGTATTGGTTCACCGCGTGCATCGCTTGAATCAAACTTTGCTTTGCGTGAGTTGGTTGGCCAAGACAACTACTCAACAGGTTTATCGCAAAAAGAGCAAAACTTGGTTGAACTTGCAGCTTCAATCATGCAAACCGAAGGGATTTACAACCCGGGTATGCGTGAAATTGAAGACTACGATGCTGTGTTAATTTTGGGTGAAGATTTAACCCAAACTGCACCACGTATGGCGTTGTCTGTTCGTCAAGCGGCGAAAAACAAAGCCAAAGAAATGGCGGCAGAGCGTCGTACGCCAGATTGGTTGGCTGAACCTGTGCAACGTATTGCGCAAGATGCAAAATCACCAATTTACATTTTGGCTGCAACGCAAACTCGTTTAGCTGATGTCGCAACAGGTGAAGTGGTTGCTTCTCCAAATGATATCGCACGTTTAGGTTTTGCTATTGCTGCTGCGGTTGCAGGTGACGTGATCACAGGTTTAGATGACGATGCGAAAGCATTTGCACAAACCATTGCTGACACGTTAAAAGCTGCGAAAAAACCATTGGTGATTTCAGGTACAAGCTTACTAGACGCTGCCATTATGGAAGCGGCTGCACAAGTGGCACAAAACTTGGGTGAAAACGCAGGTTTAAGCTTAACTGTGCCAGAAGTGAACTCAATGGGCTTGGCTATTTTTGGTGGTCAAAGCTTAGAGCAAGCATTTGCGCAAGATTACGATGCTGTGATTGTGGTTGAAAATGACTTATATCGTCGTTTACCTGCAGTACAAGTCGATGCAGCTTTAGCGAAAGCACAAGATGTCATCGTGCTAGATCATGCTGAAACCGCAACTGTGCAAAAAGCCAATATCGTACTTTCTGCAGCAAGCTTCGCGGAAGGTGATGGTACGGTGGTGAGTCAGGAAGGTCGTGCACAACGCTTCTTCCAAGTTTATGACCCAAGCTACTACAAACCTGAATTGGCGATTAAAGAATCTTGGCGCTGGTTACACGCACTTGAAACAGGCTTAAAAGGCAAAGCAATTGCTTGGACTGTTTTAGATGACGTGATTGAATCTGTAGTGAAGAATGTTCCAGCACTTGAAGCAATTCAAGATGTTGCACCAGATGCAGGTTTCCGTGTACATGGCTTAAAAGTTGCGCGTGAACCACGTCGTTACTCAGGTCGTACCGCTATGCGTGCACCGTTATCCATTCACGAACCAAAACAACCTGTCGATGTAGATTCAGCATTAACTTTCTCTATGGAAGGTTATGTTGGTAACCAAACACCATCGGCACTTGTACCATTTGCATGGTCTGCAGGTTGGAACTCACCACAAGCTTGGAACAAATTCCAAGACAATGTGGGCGGTCACTTAAAAGGTGGTGATTCAGGCATTCGTTTATTCGATCGCTTAGCAAAACGTCCTGCACGTAGCTATGTGGCACCAGCACCTGTGCTAGCTAATCCTGAAAGCTTCCGTTTAATTCCAATGCATCACATTTTTGCATCGGGTGAATTTACGGTGAAAACACCTGCAATGGAAACGCGTATTCCTGAAGCTGTATTTGCTGTAGGCACTCAAGATGCGCAGCGTTTGAATGTACAAGATGGTCAAACAATTACCGTACAAGCAGGTGAAACGTCTATCGTACTGCCAGTACAAGTGATTGAATATTTACCTACAGGTTATATTGGCTACCCAATTGGTCTTGCACCAACGGTATCTCTTGCAGAGCCTGTTTCAGTCGCGGTAGGAGTGTAATTCATGCAACAAGAATTAATCCGTCAGACGCCGCTGTGGGCTGAGAATTGGCCAATTGCCTATTCAGTCATTCAAGCGATTGTCATCTTACTGGTTGTAGTATTGATTGCTGCGCTCATGTCTTTTATTGAGCGTCGTTTACTGGGCTTATGGCAAGACCGTTATGGTCCGAACCGTGTAGGTCCAGGTGGTATGTTCCAGATTGTAGCCGACATGCTTAAAATCATGTTCAAAGAAGACTGGACACCTAAATTTGCCGACAAACTAACCTTCCGTATGGCACCAGCAGTTGCAATGGCAACTGCGGTACTGTCGTTCATGGTTATTCCTGTATCACCTTATTTAGGTGTTGCAGACATGAGCATTGGCCTGTTGTTCTTTATGGCAATGGCTGGTATTGCAGTCTATGCGGTGTTATTTGGTGGTTGGTCATCAAACAACAAATACGCATTGCTTGGTGGTCTACGTTCAGCAGCTCAAACCATTTCGTATGAAGTGTTCTTGGGTATTTCACTTATGGGTGTGGTTGCAATTGCAGGCTCATTCAACATGCGTGAAATTGTTGAAGCGCAACGTGATGTTTGGTTTGTGATTCCACAATTCTTAGGTTTCTTGATTTTCGTGGTTGCTGGTGTTGCGGTAACACACCGTCACCCATTTGACCAACCAGAAGCAGAACAAGAATTGGCAGAAGGTTATCACGTAGAATATGGCGGTATGAAATGGGGTATGTTCTTCGTTGCAGAATATGTCAACGTGGTACTGATCTCTGCGCTTATCGTGACTTTATTCTTCGGTGGATGGCTTGCGCCGTTTAACCTTGAAATTCCATTCATTCCAGCAGCTTTCTGGTTCATTATCAAAACAGCATTCTTTGTAATGATGTTTGTCTTGGCACGTGGTTCTTTAATGCGTCCACGTTATGACCAAGTGATGAACTTTGGTTGGAAAATTTGCTTGCCATTGGCGCTTGTTAACCTTTTGGTAACTGGTGCTGTGATTCTTATGAATCATTCGGCCTAAGACAGCAGGGAGAACAATATGTTTAAGTTTCTAGCTGGGTTTGGGTCAATTGTACGTTCACTGTGGATGGTTTTCTCACACGTGACACGTAAACGTGACACCATTTTGTATCCGGAAGTACCAGCCGAAGAAATTGTACCTCCACGCTTCCGTGGTCGTATTGTGTTAACACGCGATCCAGATGGCGAAGAGCGTTGTGTAGCATGTAACCTCTGTGCAGTTGCTTGTCCAGTAGGTTGTATTTCACTGCAAAAAGCAGAACAGGAAGATGGTCGTTGGTACCCAGAGTTTTTCCGTATCAACTTCTCACGCTGTATTTTCTGCGGTATGTGTGAAGAAGCATGCCCAACGACTGCAATTCAGTTAACACCTGACTTCGAGTTAGGTGAATATGTGCGTCAAGACTTGGTGTATGAGAAAGAACACTTACTCATTTCAGGTCCTGGTAAATATCCTGACTACAACTTCTACCGTGTAACGGGTATGGCTGTTACAGGTAAAGACAAAGGTCAAGCGCAACGTGAAAGCGCACCTATTGATGTACGGAGTCTATTACCATGATGTGGCCGTTTTACTTGATGGCACTCGTGGCCATTGTTTCTACGGTTCGTGTAGTGACTAACGCGAACCCAGTACATGCTTTATTAAGCTTGATCGTGTCATTACTTGCGGTTGCAGGCATGTTCATGATCGTGGGTGCACCATTTGCTGGTGCCTTGGAAATCATTGTTTATGCGGGTGCGATCATGGTCTTGTTCGTATTCGTGGTGATGATGCTCAACCTTGGTCAGCAAACTGTTGAGCAAGAGCGTAAATGGTTGACTTCATCAACTTGGGCATACCCAGCTTTGATGAGCTTCCTAATTGGTTTGGTTTTAGTGTGGTCATTAAGCTCAGACTACACTGCACCAAGCGCGCTTATGGGCACCGAAATGGTGGGTCCAAAAGCAGTGGGTCAAGCACTCTTTACTCAGTACTTATTGTTGGTTGAAGTTGCCGCAATGTTATTACTTGCAGCTTTGGTTGCAGGCTTCCACATCGGTAAACGTGAACCAAGTGCAGAAGAGGAAAAAGAATAATGGGCAACATCCCTTTAGAACATGGTTTGATTGTCGCGACCATTCTTTTTGCACTCGGTTTTTACGGTGTGATGGTGCGACGCAACCTACTATTTATTTTAATGGGCCTTGAAATCATGATGAACGCTGCGGCATTGGCGTTTGTCTTGGCTGGTAGTGCATGGGTACAACCAGATGGTCAGATCATGTTTATCTTGATCTTGACACTTGCTGCGGCAGAGGCGTGTATCGGTCTTGCGATCGTCCTTCAGTTCTATCATCGCTTCCATCATTTGGATGTGGATGCTGCTAGTGAGATGCGCGGATGAGTTATTTATATCTAACAGTATTGTTTCCGCTCATTGGTTTTATCCTTTTAGCGGCAGGGCGTAACAACTTACCTGAAAAAGTTGCTGCGATTATTGGCGTAGGTTCAGTGGGTCTGTCTGCATTATTTGCGCTAATTGCAGGCATGGACTTTGTGAACAACGGTTCGGTTGCAACGACTCAACATTTATGGTCTTGGTTCAATGTGGGTGGTTTTGCACCTGCGTTTAGCTTGCACTTAGACGGTTTATCTTTGCTCATGCTGGGCATGATTACAGGCGTGGGTTTCTTAATTCACATCTTTGCATCATGGTATATGCGTGGTGAAGAAGACTTTGCACGTTTCTTCTCTTACTTCAACTTGTTCGTTGCGAGCATGTTGTTGTTGGTACTTGGCGATAACTTGGCGTTATTGTTCCTAGGTTGGGAAGGTGTAGGTTTGTGCTCTTACTTGCTGATTGGTTATTACTACCAAAACCCTGCAAACGGTTTTGCAGCAATCAAAGCATTTACCGTAACACGTGTGGGTGACGTTTTCCTACTGATCGCGTTGTTCTTGTTGTATCAACAATTTGGTACGTTGAACACACAATACATCGTAGAAAATGCAGCCAATGTAATGACTCAAAGCTCGTCGATCACCATTTGGACAGCGTTAATGTTGTTCTTGGGTGCTGCGGGTAAATCTGCACAAATTCCGTTGCAAACTTGGTTAGCCGATGCGATGGCAGGTCCTACACCTGTATCTGCATTAATCCACGCTGCAACCATGGTAACTGCGGGTGTTTACTTATGCTGCCGTATGTTCAGCGTATTTGAACTTGCACCTGAAGTGATGTTATTCATTTCAATTACAGGTGCTGTGACCTTGCTAGTTGCTGGTTTTGCAGCATTGGTTCAAACCGACATCAAACGTATTTTGGCTTACTCAACTATGAGTCAGCTGGGTTATATGTTTATGGCAGTTGGTGCAGAAGCATACCAAGCGGGTCTATTCCACATGTTAACTCACGCATTCTTCAAGGCATTATTATTCTTGTCTTCTGGTGCGGTGATTTTGGCTTACCATCACGAACAAAACATTTTCAAAATGGGTGGCTTGTTCTACAAGAACAAATTCCTGTTTGCATGTTTCGCGATTGGTGGCGGTGCATTGGCAGCGATTCCATTCTTGACCATTGGTTTCTTCTCAAAAGACGCTATTTTGGCAGCAGTTTGGACGCAAAGTCATATCGCAGGTATTCCGCTATATAACACCTTATATTGGGTGGGTGTAGCAGGTGCATTCTTAACGTCAATTTATACATTCCGCTTAATTTGGGTTGTATTCTTTGGTAAAGAAAACACACCGTATCACGAGATCAAAGGCGCAACTTACTGGTTCCCATTGGCAGTGCTTGCAGCACTTTCAACTGGTTTAGCGATTGTATTAAAAGCGCCAGTGATGAGCATTCTTGATGCTGCAAAAATCCCAGCATTTGTGATTCCTGAAGCATTAGAAGCAGGTGCACATGGTGCAGAGTATGTTGCAATTGGCGTGGCTTTGGCTGGTTTAGCTGTAGGCGTGGTGTTATTTGCCTTTGCTTACAACGCTGTAAAAGGTTTCGCGCAAACTTCATTGGGTGCGGGTCTTGCCAATATTTGCCGTAATGCACTTGGTTTCGATGCGTTGTATGACATCGTATTTGTAAAACCATACTTGCTGATTGCCAAACTATTAGGTCGTGATCCAGTGGATGGTATGTGGTTAGTACTGCCTGCACTGGTGAAAGGTGGTCATAGCTTCACAAGTTCACGTCAAACTGGTTCATTACGTGAGTACGCATCGAGTATGGCACTTGGTGTGGTGGTCTTACTAATGATCTTGATCGTGATTCAGGTCGTGGGGAAATAAGATGGATACTCCAAACAATTTAATTCTACCCGCGCTGATCCTTGTTCCGTTCATTGCAGGTTTTATTTGCTGGTTGGTCGATAAACTCGACGATAAATTACCGCGTTATATTGCTTTAGTGGGCATGCTCGTTACTTTGGGCTTAACTGTCGCATTGTGGCAAGGTGCTAGCTATAACTATGAATTAGGCGCTCAAGTTCCAACTTGGTCGGCTGAATTTATGCTGCCTTGGATTCAAACCCTAGGCATCAACATTCACTTAGCGTTGGATGGCTTATCTTTACTCATGGTGGGTTTAACTGCATTACTGGGTATTTTAGCGGTAGGCTGTTCATTTGGTGAGATTCAAAAGAACGTCGGTTTCTTCCACCTTAACCTTTTATGGTCTTTGGGTGGGGTAATTGGCGTATTCCTTGCGATTGACTTGTTCCTGTTCTTCTTCTTCTGGGAGATGATGCTTGTACCAATCTACTTCCTGATTGCGTTATGGGGTCATAAAGGTTCAAATGGTCGTTCACGTGTTTACGCTGCAACCAAATTCTTTATCTACACGCAAGTTGCTGGTTTAATCATGTTGATTGGTATCTTAGGTCTAGTGATCTATGGATACATGATGTCAGGTACTATTTCATTCAACTACAACTATTTATTGGCTGTAGCGAATACACTTGACGCACAATTACCAGCAGTCGCTTATGCCTTCATGATCTGTTTATTCATCGGTTTTGCGGTAAAACTTCCAGTTTTCCCATTACACGGTTGGTTACCAGATGCACACGCACAAGCGCCTACAGCGGGTTCTGTCGACCTTGCAGGTATTTTGATTAAAACTGCGGCATACGGTTTATTACGTTTCGTGATTCCATTCTTCCCAGCGGCTTCTGCTCAGTTTGCAGACATCGCCATTATTTTGGGTTTAATTGGTGTGTTCTACGGCGCGTGGTGTGCTTTCCAGCAAACCGATATGAAGCGTTTACTTGCCTATACCTCAATTTCGCACATGGGCTTCGTATTACTTGCAATTTATGCAGGTAATATCCTGACTTACCAAGGCTTAATGATCATGATGTTGGCACATGGCTTGTCATCTGCTGCATTGTTCATTATGTGTGGTCAAATTTACGAGCGCGTACATACACGTGACATGCGTTTAATGGGCGGTATTCGTGGTCAATTCCAATACCTTTCATTCTTCCTGATGTTCTTTGTGGCAGCGTTAGTTGGTATTCCTGGTTTAGGTAACTTTATTGGTGAATTCCTGATTTTAATGGGTTCATTTGAACAGTTCCCAGCCTTCACAATTATTGCGGCAATCAGTTTAGTTTTTGCAGGTGTTTACGGTTTAATCCTGATTCACAAAGCCTTATTTGGTGTACCAAATGAAGAGCAAAAACAACACTATGCAAATCCGTTAAAAGATTTAAATGCACGTGAAGTTGTGATTCTTTCAATTTGTGCGCTGGGTCTAGTATGGCTTGGTCTGTATCCACAAACCTTCCTTGATATTTCAAATTCAAGTATGGCGTGGTTAGCAAATAGCTACATCCCAGTTCAAGAAGTAGTTGAAGTTACACAAGAAGTAACAGCTCAACTCGAAAATGTGGAGATCCAATAAGCCATGAACTTCACAATGTCATTTTCTGAGCTTATGCCTTTAGCTCCTGTGATGATCGTGGCTTTAACTGCGATTATCGTGATGATCCTTACTGCAATTAAGCGTAACCATAACTTAATTGCTACAGCATCAGTGGTGGGCTTGAACCTCGCTGCTGCTTACCTTTTACTCATGATGTTTGGCGGGAATTTTGCTCCTGCCAGCGTGATGGGCATGTTTATGATTGATCCGTTCACCTTGTTATATCAACTGGTGATTCTGATCGCTGCATTGGCATGTTCTACTTTGTCACATGCGTATATTGAAACGTATAAAGACAACCGCGAAGAACTCTACATCTTAATGTTGTGTTCAGTGGCGGGCGCTATGTTGATGGTGTCAAGTTCGCACTATGCATCGTTCTTCATTAGCCTTGAATTAATGTCAATTCCTTTGTATGGCTTATTGGCATATACCCACCAGCGTTCTAAATCTTTAGAAGCGGGCGTGAAGTACTTGGTATTGTCTGCAACTGCATCAGCAATGTTGCTTATGGGTATGGCGTACATTTATGCGTACACAGGTTCATTGTCGTTCTATGACTCTGTTCAAGCATTAATGCAAAACATCCAACAGCCATTGGTGATTTTAGGTCTAGGCTTAATTGTCTTTGCTGTGGCATTTAAACTGTCTTTGGCACCATTCCACAAATGGACACCAGACGTTTATGACGGTGCGCCTGCACCAATCGCAACCTTCCTTGCGACTGCAGCGAAAGTAGCAACCATTGGTTTGTTCGTGCGTTACATTTTGGGTTCAGGTGCAATCCTGATCGACTCGATTGTGACCATCTTGACCATTATTGCCGTGCTTTCAATTTTGGTAGGTAACTTCCTTGCTGTACGTCAAGTGAACTTGAAACGTATTTTGGCTTACTCATCAATTGCACACTTTGGTTATTTGTTGATTGGTTTAATCAGCATGACTTATGCAAGCTTGGGTAATGTCAGCGTTTATGTGATTACCTATGTCTTGACGACTATTGGTGCGTTCGGTGCGGTGGCATTAATGTCTAGCCCATACAACAACGTAGCAGAAGCAGAAAGCTTGGCTGACTACCGTGGTTTGTTCTGGCGTCGTCCAGTATTGACTGCTGTATTAACCGTGATGATGCTTTCTCTTGCAGGTATTCCATTAACTGCAGGCTTCATTGGTAAGTTCTTGGTGGTGATGGCTGCGGTAACGACTCAGCACTGGTTCTTAGCTGCGATGATCATCGTGGGTTCAGGTATTGGTTTGTACTACTACTTGCGCGTTATGGTGGTGATGTATATGACACCGCCAGACGAACCAAAAATGGATGCTGTCGATCATTGGGGTCAAAAAGTGGGCGGTATTATGGTATTGGCTGCAGCTTTAGCGGTATTGGTGATTGGTGTTTATCCAGACCCAATTATCAAAATTGCACTTGAAGCTGAAATTTTGTCACCCATCCATTTCATGCTGTCACAGCAATAATTTGAAAGAAGTTTAACTTTCAGTCAAAAAGCCTTCATAAATTGAGGGCTTTTTGGTTTATATACACAATAAAAACAGCATATAATAAAAGGATATTTGCTTTTCTTTCCTTTTAGGTGTTCTCCCGTGGCTATTCATGAAATCCGTCATCCACTTATTCGTCATAAATTGGGGTTATTACGTCGTGCAGACATCAGCACCAAAAACTTCCGTGAATTGGCACAAGAAGTCACCATGTTGCTGACTTATGAAGCGACCAAAGATTTGCCTATGGTCGAGCACGAAATTGCGGGTTGGAATGGTGCAGTCACTGTAGACCGTATTGCGGGTAAAAAAATTACGGTTGTGCCTATTTTACGTGCAGGTATTGGCATGTTAGATGGTTTCTTAAACTTGATTCCAAGTGCCAAAGTGTCTGTACTTGGCTTGGAACGTGATGAAGAAACTTTAGAAGCGCGTACGTACTACAAAAAATTAGTACCAGATGTACAAAACCGTATTGCGATGATTATTGACCCTATGCTTGCCACAGGTTCATCTTTAGTGGCAGCGATTGATTTGCTCAAAGCCAGTGGTTGTAAAGACATTCGTGTGATGGTTTTGGTTGCAGCGCCAGAAGGCATTCAACGTGTAGAAGCCGCGCATCCAGATGTGGTGATCTTTACTGCATCGGTAGATGAAGGTTTAAACCAAGATGGTTATATTGTGCCTGGCTTGGGTGATGCAGGCGATAAAATTTTTGGTTCAGTGCAAAAAGATTAAGCCGAATGTCGGTGAAAAAGAGGCATTAACTGCCTCTTTTTTATATACTCATATAAAGTGCAGCTCGTAAAAGGTTAAGCCATGAAATCTGAACAATATCAAGGGAAAATCAAACAATATAATGCCGAAAAAGGCTATGGATTTATTGCCGCACCTGAAGGTGAAGTGTTTTTCCATATCTCGGATTTTCCTGCGGCTGAAGGCGAGCCAAAGCGCAATGATCGCGTTAAATTTAATGTGGTTCAAAATGGTGATCGTTATAAAGCCATTAATATTGAACCTGTAGAAGATAAATCCAAAAAAGCAAAAAAAGCCAAAGCGGTTGCTGCGAATACGTCGATTACGTCTGCATTGTTATCAAACTTAAAGCGTTAGTTTTAAATGTTTTCATGCACAGAAAAGAGGCATTCTCGCCTCTTTTTTTGTACAATAATCAAAAATTAACGTGAAAAGAGTAATTTATGTTTTTAGAAGGGAAAATAAAAACTTATAACGAAGAACGAGGCTTTGGTTTTATTCAAATAGAAGGAGAGCCAAAAGATTTGTTTTTTCATATTAAAGATTTTCCCAATAAAAATATTCCACTAAAAGTGGGAGAAAATCTAAAATTTCGTAAAGTAGAAGAAAATGGCAAGTTCAAAGCAGATAATATTGTCCGTCTAGATATTAAGGTTGCAGTCGAAAGGCATACACCTCAATCAAGGGCAATTCATACGACAAAGCAGAATCATAAAAGACAGCAGAAGTCTGAAAATAACTCATCCAATTTTGTTACTTATATTGGTATATTGATTATATTCGGCTTGGCTTATGCAGTATTTAATAAGTACCAAGCTTGGCAAAATAGTCAGCCTGAAGCTTTATCAGTACAAAAAGTAGTAGAAGTTCCAGTTGTCGAACAGAACTTTACTTGTGATGGGCGTGAGCACTGTAGTCAAATGACGTCTTACGAAGAAGCGTTATTCTTTATACGAAATTGTCCAAATACTAAAATGGACGGTGATGGTGACGGCATACCATGTGAGAGTCAGTTTTAATTGTTAAAAAAGAGTACCTTGATTGGTACTCCTATGAATTATTTCGCGTCGCAAAATTTCATAAATGCCCTTAAACCAGGCCCTTGGTATTTCTGACGATGCACCAACATGAATAACGGGCGCGTCAGTTGCCAGAAAGGTGTATCCAAAATTACCAATTGACCTTTTTCTAGTAAAGGTTCAATCGCCAATCGTGAAATACACGACATACCAATTCCACCTGCGACAATTTTTAAAATCGCTTCGTTATGACCCAAAGTTAAACGAATATTGGCATCAGGCAGGTCTTTTAAAATTGCATTGTCAAACACTTCACGGGTACCTGAACCTTCTTCACGTAAAATCCACTCGGCGTCTTCAAAATCTGCGATACTTAAAGCACGGTTTAACTGCGCTAAAGGATGACTTGGTGCACAGCACACTGCAAGTTCATCATCACGCCAATGAATACATTGGAGTTGGGGTAAGTGACAAGAGCCTTCTATCAAGGCTAAATCTAGCTGAAACTGATTCACAGCTTCAATCATTTGGCGGGTATTGCCCACTTGTAATTGTAAATGCGCCTGTGGTTGAATTTGCAAAAAGTCTGCCATTAAATCAGGCATCAAATAGTCACTAATGGTGAGAGTTGCGCCTAAACGCAAATCGATGCTTTGCAGCTCACCTTTAGCGGCTTGCTCAAATGCTTCACAACGCCCCAAAATTTCTAAGGCTTGTGGCAATAAAAAACGACCTAAATCGTTCAGCTGTAGGCGCTTACCCAAACGGTCAAACAGTGGAGCGCCTAAGCCATCTTCCAAATCTGCTAAGGCCATGCTTGCAGCACTTTGGGTGAGTTTAACGGCATCACTGGCTTTGGTTACTGTCCCTTCTTGGGCAACTGCTACAAAAACCGCCAACTGGCGTAAAGTCATGCGCATGAATCAAGCCTTAACATTTAAAAAATATTCATAAATTACCCCAACATGCTAACATGAGCACAGTCTTTCATGCCACGCTCAAATCATGTCAATTGAAAAATTTACTTTAGAAAAAGTGCTTTCGGTTCATCGTTGGACCAACACCTTGTTTAGCTTCACCATGACCCGACCTGCGCATTTTAAATTTACCGCAGGGCAGTTTGCACGTATCGGGTTAAAAGTGGGCGATGAATTGGTAGTACGTGCTTATTCGGTGGTGTCATCACCCTTTGATGAAACTTTAGAGTTTTTCTCGATTGTCGTGCCAGATGGTGCATTTACTTCTAACTTGCAGCACCTTCAAGTGGGCGATGAGCTGTACTTGGAAAAAATCCCTTATGGTTTTTTGACCTTGGCGCGTTATCAGTTGCCTGCGCCACACGATTTATGGTTGTTGGCCACAGGTACAGGTCTTGCACCGTTTTTATCCATGCTGCAAGATTTTGAAACGTGGACAAAATATCAATATATTTATTTGGTTTATAGCGTGCGTACCGAAGCTGAATTGGCTTATGTCGATAAAATTCACGAGATTGCCGAAACTTTTGGCGAAGGGCATTCGGGCTTTAAATTTATCCCAATTATCACCCGTGACCCTCAAGCTGCTTTGCATGATCGTTTACCTGTATTAATTGCTAATGGCGAATTGGAACAGGCTGCAGGCAGTGTACTCAACCCTGAAACCAGCCATGTGATGTTATGCGGTAACCCTGCCATGGTCGATGACACCAAAGAAGCCTTAAAAGCGCGTGGTTTAAGCATGAACCGCCGCGGGGAAGGTAATATTGCAGTTGAAAATTATTGGTGAGGATGTGATACAACTATTCAAATATCAACTGTTCAAATATATAGCCAGCGCAGGGCTGATGTTTATAGTCGCACAAACCGTACAG
The DNA here is from genome assembly GCF_056431365.1 of Acinetobacter seohaensis. Lineage (NCBI taxonomy): Bacteria > Pseudomonadati > Pseudomonadota > Gammaproteobacteria > Moraxellales > Moraxellaceae > Acinetobacter > Acinetobacter seohaensis. The sequence continues at coordinate 8,263 of NZ_JBWKMK010000050.1, read as the reverse complement.
GCTGAAACGGTGGAAACTCAGGTTGCTGTGCAAGATCACGTACTCATTTATGATGGGCCACTTAGCCCTGAAGCCAACGCACGTGCAGCGGAATTACTTAAACAGTCAGATAAAATTGATACCTTAAAAATCAACAGTCGGGGTGGCGAGATCGGCTTAGGTATTGATTTGGGCAATTTGGTCTTTGACCATCAACTTAATGTAGAAGTTGCGCAGTATTGCTTTTCTTCTTGTGCCAATTATGTGTTTCCTACGGGCAAAGTAAAATATTTAAACTTGCGTAGTCAGTTGGGTTGGCATGGTGGCAGTTTGCAAAAAATGCAATTTGAAAGTGCCGAAATGGAACAAATGTATAATGAATATATTGGCCCAATCCGTGCAAAGGAAACCGCTTTTTTTCAGAAAATTAAAGTTCAGCAAAGCTCAACCATTGCAGGGCAGACTCCTGAATATGAAAAATATCAAGCGCTATACATCTAACAAAATGCGAAGTTTTGGCATAGATCAGGTGCGTTTTAAGCAGGTTTTGTGGCTGCCTAAATCGAGTTTTGAAAATAAATGTATTTTCACAATTCGCTAAAAATTGGTTGTTGAGGTGATCTTCACCATTCATATAAAAACCTCATCTACAACGCTGCAGATGAGGTTTTTGCTTGGTGCGATTCAATTTTGAAAGCAACTTTTGAACGCAATGCTTGAAAGTGACTCTTCAAAGAAATTAGTGCACAAACATATCCATATATTCGCGGATTTCCTGAATCGCGCTATCGACATCGCTACTTAGCCAAGTCGGTTCAAAAAAACCTGCATAATGCTCTAAGCGCTCTTGAGGAACCACCAAACGCACAGGACATTCTTCTTCAAGTAAGCGCCACGGTAAAATTGGCACTTCATTATCCAGAAATGCAGCAATGTTGCGAATATCAATGATCATAGCATTTACACAATCTGGAAATGGCATGACCGAAAATTCTTCGGTACGACGACGGAAATATTCCAAATCGCCCCATTTGAGCAGATAGCTGGGCTTGCTAAATTCAATAATACCAATGAGATGCCCATCACGGGTATAGTGCAAGGCACATTGATGAGTGACGTCAGTGTCAAGATCAAGCGATACACTTTGTTGACGATACGCCATAAAGTTCAAAGTACACAAAAAAACGGTACGTGATTATAGCGCATTTCCCCGTGAGAGGCAGCTTTGTCGATATTGGGCAACATAGGTGGTACTTGAGGTATATTACATCTTTTCACCATCTTGCTATGTATTGTCACACAATAAGCGTGAGGAGCTTGTTAGTATGAAAATTCATCAGATAAATACATAAGTGAGGGGAACATGCCGCATGATTTCAATAAACCACCTCATGTAAACTCAGCTGAAGACATTAAGCGAAAAAAACGTATTCCAGTCTATATGCTTCTACTGGTGGGAATCTTTTTATTGGCATTGCTGATTTACATGATGGCGGATCGCAATCCGAGTCCGAGCGAAGCACCTCCTGGACATCCTAATCCAACCGTACAACAAGCAACGCCAAATAGCACGACAACGGGCACAGCTGGAGATGAAGCACGTGCAGAGGACAGCAATACTGCAACAGCAACAGATCGGTAGTTTAGCCTAAGCGTCAAAAAATCGTATTTACAAATTCAGCCTTGCCTAGATGCAGGGCTTTTTTGTGGATTTTCGCAAGGTTTATTATCCCTCCTTTGTAGAATTGTTGCGATTCTGCATCCCAAGGTTGAATAAAAAATATGCAAATTCTATGGTGAATAGAGCTTTACTCAATAATTTGAATCGATAAAAAGCAGTTTTGCGCTGTAGTGCAAACAAAAAAATGAAGCTAAACACCATGAGGATTAAATAAGATGAATGATTACTTAAATGACAACCTACATGGTAGAGGTTTTGAAGCCATGTATTATTGGGAGCAATTTCAGCCGATTCTGGCGGCTGTTGCAATATTGCTGATAGGATGGGTTGTGGCGTTACTCGTGGCTGGAGGGGTTAAAAAAGTCCTGCAAAAATTGGGTACGGATCATAAACTATCAAATGCAACGGGGCATCGTTCAAATATTGAACTGATTGTGTCACGTGTCGTGTTTTGGGTGATTTTAATTATTGCGGTCATTGGTGCGCTGAATGTGTTGAATCTGACCAGTGTCAGTGGGCCATTCAGTAATATGATTCAGCAGTTCTTATTGTTTATTCCTTCTTTACTGGCTGCTGTTGCTGTTGGTTTTATTGGTTGGATTTTGGCAAATCTGGTTAAAGTGGGGATGCAAAAACTGTTGGCACGTACTCAGTTGGATGAAAAACTCAGTGCCGATGTCGGTGTGAGTGGTTTAAGTCAAAATATCAGTGAAATTGTTTATTGGCTGATTTTATTGCTGTTCTTGCCAATTGTGCTGTCAATTTTAGGCTTAAACGGTCTGTTGTTCCCTGTGCAAAACATGGTGAATGAAGTTGTGCTGTATTTACCGAACATCTTCATTGCAGGCGTGATTGTTTTTGTCGGATACATTCTGGCAAAAATTGTTCGTGGCATTGTCGAAGGTTTATTAGGCAGCCTGAATATTCAACAGCATGCTGAAAAAGTTGGCATTTTTAAAAATTCAAATTTACCTAAATTACTCGGTTCGTTTGTTTTCGCCTTGGTGATCATCACAGCCTTGATTATTGGTTTTGAGGCACTTGGAATTGAAGCCATTTCGCAGCCTGCGACAGCCATGCTGTATGAAATTATGAATGCGATCCCGCATATTATTGCGGCAGGTCTGATTCTTATTTTGGCTTATGTGGTGTCGCGTTTTGTAGCCAATATTGTGGTGGAAGTGGTTGCAGGTACAGGAGTCGATGATATTCCTGCCAAACTCGACTTACAGCGCTTTTTAGGTACGACTAAAATTTCATGTGTAGTCGGTTATCTGATTGTATTCTTTACCATGCTATTTGCGGTATCTGAAGCGGCGAACCGTTTGGGCTTTGATCAAGTCAGCGGCTTGATTGCCATGTTTATCCAGTTTGGTGCAGATATCCTGTTGGGTGCTGTCATTTTGGTGGTGGGTTTCTGGCTCGCGAATTTGGTCGCCAAAGTGGTACAGCGCGGTGAATATAACAGCTCACGTTGGTTGGCAAACTTAGTCCGTATTTTAATTATGGGCTTGGTGGTTGCCATGGGCTTACGCGCGATGGGTATTGCAGACTCGATTGTGAACTTGGCTTTTGGTTTAACCCTCGGTTCTGTTGCAGTGGCTTTCGCACTTGCCTTTGGTTTAGGTGGTCGTCAACCTGCAGAGCGTGTGTTAACTGATTTGATTGATAAAGCTAAACGTGAGGCAAATCAACCGAATCCTTTGCACAAGACAGAAACGGCAACGTCAGCATCAAGTGTGATGACACCTATTGTATCTGAGCAGCCGCAAGCGTCTGTAAGTGATGTGACTACAACACCTGAAGCGGCAACTGATCATGCAGTGCCAGATACGTTAAGGGTTGATCCTGAACATCCACCAGTCAACAACCCATTTGGTTCGACAGGTGAGGCTGAACCAGATGTCGATGAACATCCAAAAAATGACCCGAAATAACCTGTTCAAATTTTGATTTGAATCGCTAAGATGATCGACCAATCACCGTATTGGTCGATTTCTTTTCGGTATTCATTAAAAAAGAGGAAACGATAATGTCCAAATCAGCACCTAATAAGTTTTTTGCCCCAATCGTGATTGCTGGCATCACCATCGGCTTTTTTGTTGCAGCCTATAAATTTGTTTTTGCCAAGCCAGAAGCCACCGCAAAACCAACTGAAAATGTTGAGAAAAATCATCCAAAAGAGGATAGACCAAGCTCTTAAATTATGTTAAAAATTAATCAACTTTGGCAGGAATGAGCCAAAGACTGATTTGGATAAATCAGATCAATAGCTTGGAAAGCTTGATGAGGGTTTAAGGGAAAAATAAAAAACTTGGGTTTTAACCAAGCTGAAATATTTGAGTCTTAAAATTCGCGCAAGGATGACAATAATGAGAGAAATCAATATGCTAAACAAATTACGTATCAGTTTAAAAGTTCAAGTGGCAAATTCGTTACCTATGCATCAACAAAATGCTGTGCTTAAAATGCAGCAAACTGAATCACGTTTGGCAAATACGCCAAAATTGGTATTATTTCGTACCGATTATTTAGAATAAAATAACAGGATTCACGTATTGCTAAGTCTTTATAGTACGTGACGGTGTTAAAGAAAAAGCCAGTTTAGAAAAAACTGGCTTTTGTCATTTTGCAATTTGATCGGCAAGATCAATATTATTCTGTTTAGACTAGAATCATTTTTATCACATTCATTTGTTTGCATGTTTCATCTAAAAGCAAACTTAAACATACTCCGATGCTGCATGTGCAGATGACCACGCCCATTGGAAATTATAGCCGCCCAAATGTCCCGTTACATCTAAAACTTCCCCAACAAAATACAAGCCTTTTTGTTTTTTACTTTCCATAGTTTTAGAGGAAACTTCTTGGGTATCGACTCCGCCTAAAGTGACTTCGGCAGTACGATAACCTTCTGTGCCTGATGGTTTGACTTCAAAGGCATTTAAACGTGCTGCAATCTGTTCTAGCTTTTCATCACTGATATTGCCAATTGCCGTTTCAGAGAGTGCAGGCCAAATCAGTTGCTGTAATTCAGCCACTACACTTTTTGGCAAATGTTCGCTGAGCAAGGTGCGCAGTAAAACTTTAGGACTGCTTTGCTTTTTATTTTTAAAAAAGTCATAGAGTTCTAAGTAAGGTAAAAAGTTAATTTTAAAACTTTGTCCGACATCCCAATAATTAGAAAGCTGTAAGGCACTCGGCCCACTCAAACCGCGATGGGTGAATAGCAATGCTTCGGTAAAACTAGTCAATGAATTTGATAAAGTCGCATCCACCGCATTACCGCTTAAACGTGTAGTGACTTCTTTAAAGCTGTCTGAGAAGGTAAAAGGCACTAAACCTGCACGGGTCGGGTAAACACGATGACCAAATTGTTTGGCAATTTCATAGCCAATTCCAGAGCCACCTAAAGTTGGAATAGATAAACCGCCAGTTGCTACGACCACAGCGCTTGCTTGGAAATAACCCAAAGTCGTTGCAATTTGAAAACCTTGATCATCTACCGCATTCACGGCTTTGACTTCACAATTGGTTTGAATATCGACCAATTTGGTTTTTTCACATTCGGCTAAGAGCATGGCTAAAATTTCTTTAGCGCCGTTTAAAGTGAATAATTGTCCGTGTTTGCGTTCTTCATATTCAATGCCGTATTCGCAGACTAAACCAATAAAATCCCAATTGGTATAACGGGTGAGTGCAGAAATGACAAAGTGTGGATTATGTGAAATATAATGGTTTGGCTCGACTTCTAAGTTGGTAAAGTTACATTTACCACCACCCGACATCAGAATTTTTTTGCCCACTTTATTGGCTTTTTCTAGCACCAATACTTTACGACCACGTTGTGCTGCCATGTAAGCAGTCATCAGCCCCGATGCACCCGCACCTAATACCAAAACATCATATTGATTTGCAGTTGCCATGTTGCACCGAGTGAAATATTAAAGCGCTTTATTATAGACTTTATCGTTTGTCCTTGCTGTTTTTTTGCATTTGAATTGTGGTTGAGATGTTTATCTTTTTTAATAAAACATGAGGAATTTATCATCAAATAGACCATCGTTGTGTTGCACTCAGTTCGTGTGTGTTGCATTAACCTATCTGTTAAGACTTGTCCTACAATATAATTTTAAAATGAATAAGCCTACAATTAAACTTTATCGTACCACCCATTTGTCTTCATATAACTGAGCGCATCAATCGAGGAAATATTGCCATTTGGTTGGATCCAGAACTAGGCATTAGTCTGCACAATCAAAAGGCAAAAGCGACGAAAACAAACAAACTTCGACGCAGCCATCAAATACTTTCTAATTAAATCCTTGAAGTTGGGTTGAAACTAAGATGCATTGCATCAAATGATCAGGAGATAAACTCAGCGCAAGTCGCTTTAATTGTCAAGTCAATGAAATGTTCGTACCTGTAGCAGTCCTCAACAGATTTACGCTATTAGGTCGAACACTTACCCAAGTTACGCCTTAAATTTGGCTGAATTCGGGGCGCTTTGCCTTTCAAATCTTTGTGCAAAAAAGCCTGTTGAATTAGGCAGGTGCAATATGCCTGCCTTGTAAACCACCACTATGAATGAGCAAAATATGTTCGCCTGTATTAAATTCGCCACGTTGTATCATGTGACTTAATCCAAACAACATTTTGCCTGTATAAATTTGCTCGAGTGGAATTGCATGTTCTTTTTCAAACGCTCGAATAAAGGCTAATAATTCAGGCGTGGTTTTGGCATAGCCACCACAGCAAAATTCTTCTGTAATTTGCCAATTTTTTTTGCTGGTAAGTTGTTGCACTTCCTGCGTTAAAAAATCTCCCTTTAATGCAGAAAAACCCAAAATTTGTTGATTTGGATGACTTGCTTCAATCAAGCCTGTAATTGTGCCACCTGTACCAACGGCACAACAAATCAGATTAAACTGATGTAAATCATCGGCATTTAAAATTTCCTGACACCCCTGAATTGCAAATGCGTTAGTGCCGCCCTCAGGTAAAATATAGGCATCGGGATATTCATGCTGTAAAAACTGTAAGAATTCGGGATGGTTTTTCTGTCGATACATTTCACGTGAAACGAATCGAAATTGCATCCCCATTTTATGAGCTAAAGCCAAAGTTGAGTTATAAGGGCGTTCTGCCAACTCTTCACCACGGATGATTGCTGTGCTTTTCCAACCAAACAGCTGAGCGGCAAAAGCGGTTGCAGCAATATGATTTGAATATGCGCCACCAAAAGTCAGAACGTGTTGATAACCCTGTGCTTGCGCAGCTAAAAAATTATATTTTAGTTTGTAAAACTTATTGCCCGAAATATAGGGATGAACTAAATCGAGGCGCTTTATCCATAGCTCACGACCATAAAAATCAATACGTTGTAAAGGAACTTCTTGGGCGATGTTATTGAACATACAGATCAGCAATAAGATTAAACACATCATTATAAATGGCACGGTACCAAACACAATGAAGTTACATTCTGAATGAATGCTATGCTCGAACGATATATTTAAGAATAGGAGAAAAAACATCTCATTCTTTTCTCATCAATGGTGTTCTGTAATGTTTGGTGTGATTTTGGATCTTTCTGGATGTGATGCCGTAAGTGTGCAAAAAAGCAAAATTAAAAAAATGGAATCCCGCGGCATCATTATGGTGAGCATGCCTATAATATGAACTTGATTATCAATTTCTTAGAGCATCTAGTAGGAAAAAGGGCAATAAATAATTTGATCAAATAGTACAACCATGCAGTAAAAATTGTAAAATAATAGAATCGATTTTGTTGTGTCGGGTGTTGGTTTTGGAATCCTTGCTTATATTAGGTTCAATTGCGGCAGCATTAATGCTAGGTGCAATGAGTCCTGGGCCTACCTTTATTTATGTGGCAAAAAATTCCATAGCCATTTCACGTAAGCATGGTTTATTTACGGCTTTAGGCACGGGTACGGGTGCCGCAATTTTTGGTTTATTGGCGGTAATGGGGTTGCAGGCTATTTTATTGGCAGTGCCTTCAGCATATTTTCTGCTTAAAATTTGTGGTGGTTTATATTTGTTGTTTTTGGCTTATAAAATTGTGAAGCATGCCAAAGCGCCTATTCAAACCAATCTTGCTGATGGGCAGCAAATGTCGCTTCGTCGTGCGTTTACCACAGGTTTAATTACGCAGTTATCTAACCCTAAAATTGCAATTGTCTTGGCGAGTATTTTTACGGCTTTATTGCCTAAAGAAATACCGAACTATTTTTATGTGGTACTGCCAATTCTGTGTTTTTTTATTGATGCAGGTTGGTGTTCATTGGTTGCAGTGGCTTTGTCTGCAGAAAAACCGCGTCAGGCTTATATTAAGTTTAAGGCTATTTTTGACCGTGCAGCAGGGGCAGTGATGACAGTGCTTGGGTTAAAGCTGATTTTTGGGATGAAGTGACTAATATATGTAGAGTGCCTTCATTCAAACCTTCTCCTAAAGGGCATAGGTATCTACACAATTTCCATGTTTTGCGTTAAATTGAAGAGCATGCTCTTCAATTTTAACATCTCTCGCTTAGATCAGCGCCTTGTCAAACGTTACAACAACCTTGTTCAGTTCAATATGAA